>DATBKN010000309.1:0-5529 GCA_036555845.1 Gemmatimonadaceae bacterium
AATCCGCCAGGCGCTCTCCGAATGTGCGCGCGTGCTGATCCGCGAGGATCGTCGTCGGGACGAGCACGGCGACCTGGCGCTCGGACTGGATCGCCTTGAAGGCCGCGCGCACGGCGATTTCTGTCTTGCCATAGCCGACATCGCCGACGAGCAGGCGATCCATCGGACGCGGCTGTTCCAGGTCGGCCTTCACGTCCATCGTCGCCTTCACCTGATCGGGCGTGTCTTCAAAGAGGAACGAGGATTCGAGCTGCCGCTGCCAGGCCGTGTCTGCCGCGTGCGGGGGGCGCTCCGCGATCTGGCGTCGCGCGTAGAGATCGAGCAGTTCGTGCGTCATCGCTTCTATCGCGGCGCGGGTGCGCTCGCGCTGCTGGCTCCAGCGGCGGCCGCCTAACTTGTGCAGCTTGGGCGGCGGCGCGTCTTCACCGACGTCGCGCGCGGAGCGATAACGCTCGATCTGGTCGATTCGGTATAAGGGTACATTCAGCCGGTCTCCACCCTCATACTCGATGACTGCGACCTCGATCGTGCTCTCGCTGACGAAGATCTGCTGGATGCCGCGAAAGATGCCGATCCCATGCTCGAGGTGTACCACGAAATCTCCCGGTTTGACTCCGGTGATCGTCTCCAGCATCGCGCCGGTGGCATAGCGCCGCGCGCGGCGGAGGCGCCGTTCGCGGCGGAAGATCTCGTGGTCGGTGAAGATGCGAAGGCCTAACGAGCCGGTCGCCGTGCCAGCCGGAATGACGAAGCCGCCATCGAGCACGCCGATGGACAGCGCCGCCGGCGATGGCTGATACTCCTCTTCGTTCAGCAGCTCATCCAACCGCTCCGCCTGTCCGGCGTTGTCGCAGAGGATGATTGTCGGCATGCCGTCGCGCACGACGCGTCGCAGGCGGCGGATGTCGCGCGAGATGGACTCGGGAGCCAGCAGCGGAAAGCGCACGTCTGCTTCGTGCGAATCAGTGAGCACGAGCGTGGGAAAGCTCTGCAGGCGCACGCGCGCGACGGCCGGATCGACGAAGAGATCAGCGCGCGGCGGCGCGTCTTCGCCACGCCGACGCGCGAGATCTATGTGATGCGCCGCCTCGCTCCATGTGCGCTCGAATTCCGGATCAGGGTGTGCACCTCTCGGCAGCACGACGATCGAATCCGGCGGCCACAGATCCATTATCGACAAGCGCTCCTCGGACGCGGCCGCCTCCTCGTCGCTCGGCGCCATTTCGGCGGGGAGGATGAGCGTAGCCTCGAGCGCGCGCGTGGATCGCTGCGTGACGATGTCGAAGGCTCGCAGGTCGTCGATCTCGTCGCCAACGAGCTCCAGCCTAACGGGTTCGGCCATCCCGAACGAGTAGATGTCGATGATGCCGCCGCGGATGGCGTACTGCGCGACATCGTCCACCATGAGCACGCGCTCGAATCCGATCGAGTCGAGGTGCTGCGCCAGGTCGTCCAAGCGATGCGTGTCGCCGCGGCGCAGTTCCAGACGCGACGCCGCCAGCCGTTTGGGGACGCGTGAGCGTTCCAGCACGGCGCGTGCGGTCGTGAGCAGGATGCGCACCTCGCCTCGCGTTAGGCGCTCCAGCGTCTCGACGCGCTCACCCGCAATCTCGGCGTGCGGCTCCGCCTCACCGAAGCCTTCGCGCGCCGGATACAGCGCGACAGGCGCGTCGTCGAGCAGGACTCTGAGATCGGCCCACCAGCGTTCGGCGTCCGGAATCGCATCGGCGACGACGATGATGACTCGCGTCGCAAGGCGGCGCGCCAGCGCGGCGATGGCAACGGCGTCCGACGAGCCGACCAGCCCACCGACCGTCAGTCGGGCGCCTGGGTTCGGTAGCGACGCCGCGAGCCGCCCGAACGCATGAGCCGCTTCGAGCGCATCTATGAGGGTCAGTAGCGACATTACGTCCGGCGAGGACGCCGGAGGCCGCTGCGGGCGATGAACGTTTCGGCCGCGACGACGAGCAGAAGCAGAACGAGCAGGAGGGTGCCTAACGGGCGTCGATTGCCGGCTGCGAAGACGGCCGCGCGCCAGGCGCCGGCGTCGCGCAGGACCGCCACGTCGCGGCCGCGAATACGCGCCGCCAGCGCGGCGTCGCTCAAGCGGCGCAGATCGGACTCGTCAGGCTCGCCGTTCACGATCACGGCGCCAACCCGCGTGGGACCGCGCCTCAGGAAATACACGCCCTGACGCATTGGGGCGCGCGCCGACGCGGGATCGAACGGCAGCACCTGGCCGTCGTTGGCCTCCAAGCCCGTGGTTCCCTGCGGCGGACGGAACGAGGCGCCAGGCGCGAGCGCGAGCACGCGTCCTGCTTCGCCGCCGAGTTGCTGTGCCAGCACGTCGCCTAACCAGGGAACGAAGGCAGCAGATACAGGGAGCGACGTCGCCGCGGGAATGAGCGGCGACGCGATGAGCGCGTAACGATCACCGGCGACGATCCACGGTTCGCCGGCCACGGTCGCCACGGTGTCCGCGCCGGCACTCTGCGCGGGCTCCAGCACGTAGCGCAGCGCGACTGTCACGCCTTCCATGCGCTCGCCATGCGCGGCGCTCTCGCCGGCGCGTCGGGCGCCAAAGCGCCAGGGGACGCCGAGTCGCTCGAGCTGCCGATTGGCCGCGCCGATGCGCACTGGATCCGCAGGGGCCGTGAGCAACGCCGGGAGCTTCGTCGCGGCGTCGGCGCTGGCGACGTCGACGTCCGCGCCTAACGCGACACGCCCGCTGCCGACGAGCGCGCTCACCGCCGTCTGCACGAACGAACCGGCCGAGGCATCGAGCCGCACGCTCGGTGGATTGCCAAGCCAGACCGCGAAGTAGCGCGCGTCGTCTCCGCGCAGCTCGTCCGGGGCGATCTCGACGGAGCCAGGCTGCCAACCGCGTTCCGTGGGCGCCGCGCGTACGATCGCTTCTTCGTTCGAGCGCATCGTACCGCGCGCCAGCGTGCGACCACCTAACGCGACGCGGTACGTCGCCGAATCGCCGCCCGGACCCCAACCGTTGGTGCGCAGCACGACAGTGCCGTTCGGCGTCCAGCGCTCCGGACGCGCATCGGCCAGCACGACAGCCCTGTTAGGCGGCGCCTCACCCGATGGCACGTACGCGATGAGCGGGACGGTACCCACGTCGACGCCGCGCGGCCACGCCGTCGCCTGGCCATCGGTGAGTACCGTGATGCGTTCCCCAGGGAGCTGCGCCGAACGAACGAGAGCCGCCGCGCGAGTGACGACAGAAGGGAGATCACCCTGGCCTTGGAAGACGTCACTGCGATCGATCGCGTCGAGCACCGTGCCGCGATCGCCGCCGACCACGCGGCCGTCAGTCGTGACGAGCCACAGCCGATCGCCGCTGTTCGCGCCGCGTACGAGCGCGCGCGCCTCTTCACGCAGCCGCTCGATGAGCGGCGCCCCGTCGACGATGACCGATGTGCTTAACGAGTTGTCGAGAACGATCGCGAGCGCTGTCGGCAGGTGTCCGGTTCCGCCTAACCAGCCGATCGGGCGCGCCGCGGCGAGTGCGATCAGCAGAATCGCCATGATGCGCAGAGCCATCAGGATGAGATTCTGCACCCGCAGCCGCTGGCGGTGATCCTGCTTGGCACGCAGGAGATAGCGCACGGCCGGAAAATCGATGCGCAGGTCGATGCGTCTCTTGAGCAGGTGCAGCAGCAGCGGAACTGCGGCCGCACCGGCCAGCATCAGCCAAATCGGAGCGAGAAAACTCACGGCAGGTTCTCGCGCACCCGGAACGCCTTGCGCAGCGGCACGCCAAATGGCGTATCGGTAGTGACAACTGCATACTCGACACCCGCACCGGAAAACAGCGTGCGCCACTCTTCGACGACGTGATCAACGGTCTCGCGATACGCGTCTTCGACGTCCGCCACTGACACGCTCACTTGCAGGTCACTCTCGGTATCGCAGAAGATCGCCTCACCCGCGCTCGTCAGCGCGCGCTCCGAAGGATCCATGATGTGCAAGACCCCGACGTTGTGCCCAGCCGCCCGCAATGACTTGATCGGTCCATCGATAGCGCTCGGCTCGAACAGCAGATCGCTGACAACGATGACCATCCCAGGACGTCGAATCATCCGCTCGGCACGGAACAACGCTTCGCTGATGCGCGCGCCTTTCCCGCCGTGTCCTTCGGCGAGCGTCCGCACCAGACGATAAAAGTGGACGCTTCGCGCACGCGGCGAGAGCACCGATTTGAGCTCGTCATCGAAGCGCACGAGGCCGGCGGCATCCTTCTGACGGATCAACAGATGTGCGAGCGCAGCGACCAAGTGTTCGGCGTACGATAATTTCGTTAGGCGATCCGGCGAGCCCGTCCAATCCATTGATTTGCTGACATCGAGCACCAGCGCCGCACGAAGGTTCGTCTCCTCCTCGAACTGCTTGATCATCCAACGGTCCGCGCGTGCCAGGATCTTCCAATCCATGTAGCGGAGATCGTCACCCGGCATATATGGCCGGTGCTCCGCGAACTCGACGGAGAAACCTTTACGGGGGGATCGGTGTAGCCCGGTTAGAAACCCTTCGACTACCCAGCGCGCGACGATTTCGATGCGGCCAAGGGCGGCGAGGTGTGCAGGATCGAGCAGGTCCGCGCGGGTCGGTCCAGCGGGTGCAGGTGCAGTCGCGGTAGTGCTTGGATCGGTCATGGGGCGCGGAAGGTAGGCAGCGTGAGGAACAGGGTCAAAGGTGTGGCGTGACAAGAGTGACGCCTTGCGGACATATTCAGTCGTGCCATAGTGTTGGGGAGTGTCGGGTGTATTTTGAGCCCGCGCGGCCCGGCCCGAGCCAGTAGCCGAGGACATCATATGATTGCTCGTCGGTTCTTACCCGCCCTCGTTCTTGCGCTGCCGATGCTCGCGGGCGCACAGGCCCCGCGTGCGAGAACGGCGCCGAGCGAACGGGACGAAGCGCCCTACGTTCGCGTTTGGGTCCCTGGCTCATGGGCGTTCCGATATGGCGAGCCCGTCCAGGTCAGTTTCGAGGTGAGCGAAGCGGCGCACGTGGCCGTGTTTCGCGTTGATGGCGAGGGCCGCCTCACCGTCCTTTGGCCACAGCGCAATAGTCTCCAGACCGCTGCTCGCGCCGGTCAGGAATATCGCATAACAAGCCCGTATTCGAGCATCGCCGCGTTTCACGCCGATTACTCGATGGCCGGTGGGATGGTGATCGCTGTCGCGTCCTACGATCCCATCGATCTCACGGCATACCGCCGCTACCGCAACGGCGTCAGCATGTACACAAATGTGTTGGGCCAGCGGCCCTACATCGGCGGCGTTAGGCATATCGTCGATCGCATCACGCAGGAGATTCTGTACTCGCCTGAGTCTGAGTTCGATTACGACGTCGCCTTCTACAACGTCTCCGGGCACCGCACGTTTGCCAACGAGAGCTGTAGCCATCCGTACTCTGGTCCGTTCCGCTCCGTCTCGCGCTCGTATATCGGCTGGGTGACCGGTTCGCCCCTCGGCTACTGGGATGATTGCTACAACAGCTTCTACAGCCTCTATC
>DATBKN010000310.1:0-13393 GCA_036555845.1 Gemmatimonadaceae bacterium
CGGCAGCGTCTGCTCGATTCGCGCAAGGTCCGAAGCGCTCAGCTGAACATCGAGTGCACCTAACGATTCAATGAGCTGTGGTCGTTTGCGGGCACCGATTGGCGGAACGATCGTCTCACCTTTGGCGAGTACCCAGGCGACCGCGAGTTGGACGGCCGTCGCTCCCTTGTCTGCCGCCAGCGCTCGCAGCGTTTCCACGAGACGCTCGTTCGCCGCGCGGTTGTCCCTGGAAAAACGCGGCAAGAACGCGCGGAAATCGCGTTGCGCTCCAGGCTGGGATCCGCTCAGCAGCCCGCGAGAAAGCACGCCATAGGCTGTGAGTCCAATTCTCAGCGCGGTCAGGGTTGGGATAGGCTCACGGCCCCGCTGTGGTGCGTGCGCGCCGCGCCTACGCGCAAAGAAAACGCCCCGAGCCGCTGGTTGGCTCGGGGCGCTAAGCCGCTGCCTAACGGCTACGCGCCGGGCGGACGCGGCTTGGCCGTGCGGCCGGAGCCTGAGCTGGTCCCTTTGCTCGATGATCCCCCCGAGCCGGACGACCCCTTGGTGGATGAGCCACCGGACTCGCCCTTACTGCCGCGTGCTTGGTCCCTCGTGCCGGACGTCGACCCGCGTCGCGGCGTAGCCCCTGAGCCGGGCGTGTAGCCCTTGTCCTTGTCGACGTGGCCGTGCGCCTTTTCGCCGGCTGGCTGCCTAACGACGACGATGGGGCGGCTGCCGTTGTACCAACCGCCGTACCCGTAACCGCCGTAACCGTAACCGCCGTAGTAACCGCCGCGATAGCCGTACGGCGAATAGAATGGATCCCATCCATAGATATAGACGGTCCGGCCGACGCCGACGTCGTCGCGCAGACTGTCTGCCGGCGCGCCGCCGATGCGCGTACGATCGAGCGAGAAGACTTCCGGATACGAGAGAGCAACCATGACGTCGATCACGAGCGGTGGAACGCCGGCCTTTTCCAGGTCGACGAGCTGCTTCGCGTCGACGCCGAAGCCGTCGCCGCGCTCCGCGAGCCACGTCTGAATGACGCCGGGGTCGATGTAGCGCGACGCTTCGATGACATCGGCTGTCGTGACCTGAGCGGCCGCCGCGATGCGCGCGTCATGCGCCCACTGCGAGCGATCCTTGAGTGCCGCGGCGATTTCTGCCGGAAGCGTCGCGGGGATGACTTCACGGTAACGAGCCGCCCTGACGCCGACAGTCGTGCCCGCGACAACACCGAGCACGTCGAGCCAATCGCCGTCAGACGTCATCGCCATGACGCCGTTGGACGTCCTCGTTAGGCCGCCGGGACATGTGTACGCCGAACGCAGGAAGACGCGGCTCCCATTGGCCGACCATGTCGCTCGCTCCCAGCCTTTGCATCCGTCCTTGAGCGTTTCTCTCTGCTCACCGGTCGCATCGATGTGCTGGCGGAGCGCGACGCTGTCGCCCACGACAGTCGCAACGTCGACGGCGGATTTGCCGGCCGCCGGAATCACGCAGACGCGCGGCTTCCGCGACGTTTCTGTCGCAGCCGCGGACTGCGGATCGACAGCTTCCCAGCAGCCGATCCACGTTTGCCAGCGTGAGTCGAGCGACGCGTCCTGCGCCGCCGCCGTGTTACCGAGCAACAAGAGGCCGGCCGTGAGACCAGTCGCGCTCGAGAGTCGCCGTGCGAAATCACCAAGGCTGCGCATGATGTCCATCCTTTTAAAACCTGACGTAGATGCCGACCGAAGCGTTGTATCCGGACAGGTCGATCTTGTCGAACCCCCGAAAATCACGATCCATGGGAGCTTTACCCCATGTATAGCGCCCCTCGCCGGTTAAGCCAAAACGCGGGCCCAACGAAATATCTAACCCAGCCACCCCGTGCGCTGTGGCAGCCCAACCCGACGATTCGTACGTGTCTGGAAAAACGTCCAGCGTCTCCATGTTGATGAAGTCGCCTTCCTGTTTGAATTGGTACCACATGGCCCCAGCAGCAGCGCCGATGAATGGCGACCACGTTGATGGCACCCACGCGAAGCGCCCGATCGAGCGGCCGCGCGAGGTGAGATACAGCTTTGCGCCAGCTGTCACAGGAACGCGGACGAGCCCCGTCGTCTGCTCGATCGGCAGATCGTTGTTGTCGACGAAATGTCGGAACTCGGACTGCGCGTGTCTTCCCGAATACGAAGCGCCGAGGACGACGTCGAGGCGAGGTGCGACTCTGATCGCCAAGTCGGCATCGACCGACGGGCTGGCGAAGTCGCTGCGACCCAGCGTCAGTTCATCGGTGACGAAGGAGAATATCTCGCTCTTTGCGTTCGCCTGAGCGAATCCGGCGCGAACGGCGAAGCTTCCAATCGGTGGCCTGAACAAAAACCCGCGGCCCTGGATCTGGGCGCCGGCCGATGATGCGAAGGCAACGAGCGTTGCGAGGCCCGCCAGGATGGGGAGCACGATCCACCGAGCGTCGCGTGTGGCGACCGCCGAATGAAGAGCTAACGAGCGAGTGCGGGACCGCATGGCCCAAACTCCAGCGCGAGCCAGCCTGATCGATCAGCTGTAGCCCCTGATACGATTGAACGACAGCTGAGTTCCTTCCTAAGCACATCCTGGCTCTGCTGCTAAGATCAACCTGCTGCCAGCTACAACAAGTAGAACCGACAATCTGGCACCATGACCCAATCGGATAAGAGCGGTGGTGTTTTAGTTCGCCAACTCGGAGTCGGAGCGATCACCGCGCTTGTCATCGGCGAAGTGATCGCTGTCGGCATCTTCCTCACGCCGGCCGGCATGGCGCGCTCACTCGGCTCGCCGTTCTGGCTCCTGGTGGTTTGGCTCGTCATGGGCGGCATGGCACTGAGCGGGGCGCTGTGCTACGGTGAGCTTGCCGCGCGCTTTCCTGAGGCGGGCGGCGGCTATGTGTATCTCCGGCGCGCGTACGGTCCCGCGGTCGCGTTTCTTTACGGCTGGAAATGCATGCTGGTGATGGATCCCGGGATCACGGCGGCGCTGGCCGTGGGACTGGCGAGTTACGTTGGCTATGGCCTCAGCCTCTCGCCCGCGGCGCAGAAGGGCATCGCCGTCGCCGCCATCGTCGTGCTGGCGCTCGTCAGCATGCTTGGCGTTAGGCTGGGCGCGCGCGTTGCGCAGTGGCTCACGGCATTCAAGCTCGGCGCGTTAGGCCTCATCATTCTGCTCGCGCTGGTGCTGCGGCGCGGCGATTGGTCCAACTTCATTCCGCTCGTGGATCAGCGGGCGGGGTCGGTCCCGCTGCCCGGCGCGCTCGCGCCGGCACTCGTCGGCGCATTCTTCGCCTTCGGCGGCTGGTGGGAGATCAGCAAGCTGGCCGGCGAGGCGCGCGATCCGGCGCGCACAGTGCCCCGCGCCCTCGCGTTAGGTGTGGCGCTGGTCACCCTGGTGTACATCCTGACGAGCTTCGTCTTCATCTACCTCGTGCCGCTCGAGCGCGTGACATCGGGCGAGACGTTCGCGGCGCAGGCCGGGGAAGCGCTCTTCGGCGCCGCCGGGGGACGCGTCTTCGCTGGCGTCGTCATCGTCGCGGTGCTCGGCAGCCTCATGGCGCTGCTGATGGCGCTGCCGCGCGTCTACTACGCGATGGCGCGCGACGGAGTGTTCTTCCGCGGCGTCGCCGAGCTGCATCCGAGATTCGGTACTCCCGCGCGCGCGGTCGCCTTGCAAGCTACGCTGGCATCCATCCTCGTATTGTTAGGCACGTTCAATCAGATTGTGTCGTACTTCATCTTCATCACGGTCCTGTTTCTCGGTCTCACAGTGGCCGCGCTCTTCGTGTTGCGGCGTCGTGACGGGCCAAGCGCGACGTACAGCACGCCAGGGTATCCTGTGACCCCCATAGTCTTCCTGGTGCTTGTCGCAGTGATGTTGCTGCTTCTCGCGGGCAACAGTCCTCTGCAAGCGGCGCTCGGGACCGGAATCGTGGCGCTCGGCGCGCCGCTCTATTACGCTGTCTTTCGACGTCACGCGTCGGTTGTCAATGAGAGTTGATCGCGGCGGCAAGGATCGGTGATCAACGCGCGTTAGGTAGGCGACCGAAGCATCTGCACGGGGCGGACGACGAGGCGAGTGCCCATGGGGGCATACATGGCGGGTGAAACCGGAAGAGGACGGGATATGGTCTTGGACGGCAAGGCGCTGCCTAACTATCCGGCGGCCTTCAATGCAGCGCCGGGAAACTACCTCCTTCTGCATCCAGATTTCCGCATCGCCGGAGTGACCGACGCGTATCTGGCTGCGACGATGACACGGCGCGAGGACATCATCGGCCGCGGACTCTTCGAGGTCTTTCCGGACAATCCCAATGAGCCGAGCGCGGACGGCGTTCGCAACCTGCGCCAGTCGCTGGTGCGCGTGATCGCCACGCGCAGAGCGGACCGCATGGCCGTTCAGAAATACGACATCCGGCGTCCCGACGATGAGGGCGGCGGATTCGAGGAGCGTTACTGGAGTCCGCTCAATAGTCCCGTGTTAGGCGCAAACGGCGAAGTCGAGTTGATCATCCACTGGGTCGAAGATGTCACCGACTTCGTTCGTCTGAAGCAGGAAATGCAGCGCGCCAAGGAGGCGCGCGCGGATACACGCCGCGTGCGCGAGGCGCATCCGGGAGATGCCGATTATCAGTTCTTTCGCGGCGAAGCCGTTGCGGCGAGCAAACGTCTCATTGAAACCGAGCGCCGGCAGCAGTTTCTGGGGGACGCACTTCCCTTGCTCATTTGGACCGCCGACGCCGAAGGCCAGCTGGACTACTGCAACAGCCGCTGGCTCGAATTCACGGGTCGGTTGCTTGAAGACGTGCGAGGCGACGGTTGGCTCGATGTGATTCACCCGGACGATCGAGCGTCGACAGCGGCCGCATGGGCGGACGCGCAAAAGCATGGCGTCGTGTTTCAGCACGAGCAACGCGTTCTGGGAGCTGCTGGCGCGGTCCGCTGGATGCTCGCTCTCGCCGAGCCATATCGTGATGGCTCCAAGCGCGTCGTGCAGTGGTTCGGATCGATGACCGACATTCACGACCGCGTCGAGGCTGAACAGAAATTTCGAGCTGCGCAACACTTGCAGGCAGTGGGGACGCTGGCCGGCGGAATGGCGCATGAAGTGAACAACATGATGACGGCTGTCCTCGGCTTCGGCGAGATCGTGGCCGCGGCGTTAGGCACCCACCATCCGCAGCGCCGCGACGTCGATGAAATGATCCGTGCTGGCGCGCGAGCCGCGGGTGTGACACGCCAGCTGCTCGCCTTCAGTCGCCAGCAGGTGCTCAATCCGAGCGTCCTGGACATCAGCCTCGTCGTGACGGAGCTCGTTCCAGTTCTGCGGCGTCTCATCGGCTCCGATCGCCGGCTCGACGTTCGATTGGCGAGCAGCGCTGTGCGCGCGATCGCGGACCGTGGGCAGCTGGAGCAAGTGCTCATCAACCTCGCCGCCAACGCGCGCGATGCAACGGCAACGAACGGAGTCGTCGCTGTCGAGTCGGACACGATCACGCTGGATGCCGAGTCGTTGCGGCTGCATCGAGAGGAAGGAGCAGCGCCAGGACCATACGTGCGCATAACGGTGCGCGATGATGGAACAGGAATGTCACCGGATACGCTCGGACGAGCATTCGAGCCGTTCTTCACGACGAAGGCCGTCGGTCACGGCAGCGGCCTCGGACTATCGATGGTTTACGGCATCGCGAAGCAGAGCGGTGGTTACGTACACATCGAGAGTACGCTCGGGAGTGGAACAGCCGTCAGCGTCTATCTTCCGTATGTCGAGGATGACGTCACTCCGTCGCAGGGGACGCGCGACGCCTCGCGCGGCAAAGGCGAGCGCATTCTCGTTGTCGAAGACGAGCCCGTTGTTCGCTCACTCGCGCAGCGCGGACTGGAGGCGGCAGGCTACACCGTTTACCAGGCGCCTAATGGTGCTGCGGCGCTGCAGTTCCTCGCGACCGAAGCCGCCGGCGTCGATCTGGTCCTGACGGATGTCGTCATGCCTAACATGAACGGACAGCAGCTCGCCGAAGCGATCATGCAGCGATATCCCGGGCTCCCCGTGCTGTTCATGTCCGGATACGGCGGCGACGACATCCTGCGGCGAGGGCTGATGACAGCCGACGCGCCCTTCGTGCAGAAGCCGTTCACGCTCGACGTGCTCGCTCGCGCCGTGCAGCAGCGACTGGAGCAGGCGGCTCAGACCAAAGCGAAGTAGCTACGGCTGTGAGGCGCGGCCGTGCACCTCGTTCAGTGAGATGCGCAGCAGAACACTGCGCGACGGCACTGGATCGTTAGGCGTCATCGCATCGGGCATGAGCCGGCGCAACACCTCGACCGCCTGGGCATACGCCGCCGGATCGTCGGCCGTGCGCACGCCAGAGATGAAATACACCGTCCCCTTCGCGACCACACTCGTCCACTCGAAGGGCCCGCGCACTTCGTCCACCTCGAAGGCGACCCAGGGCCCGTGTCTGATTGTCGCGACCTTGGTTCCCGGGCTCGTGCGAATGTAGAGCCACTGTCCGTCGAGAACGTAGTGCACGGGCTCCACGTCCACGCGATCGTGCAGCGTGAACGCGATGCGGCCGTAATGATTGCGCCGCAACACGTCCAGGCATTCTTCGTGGCTCAGCTCACGAAATGTCGGGGTCCGCACCGTATTGGATCCCTCCGCAGTGTTCGTTAGGGGCCAGCGGACTGTGCCTGCGCTTTCTGCGACTGCTGTCCCAGAGCTACGAAAGGATACGCGAATACCGCGAGCTGTGCTCCGCGCACGATGCCGGTGGCCGTGCTTCCGACAATTAAGCGTTCGAGGAAGCCTAAACCTCGGCTACCAACGATGATCAGGTCGGCATCGTACTCGACGGCCGCCGCCAGCAACTGGCGTGTTGGATTCCCCTCGCGAATCGCGCTTGTCAACACGACGCCAGGCGGTGCGTCGATATCGCGGATCACGCGCCCGAGCGGGGGAGCCAGTCGTCGCTCGTACTCGGTTCGCCACTCGGCGTACGCAGCTGGCTGCAGATCCCAGCGCGGCGCCACATGCACCAGTTCGAGATCCGTTAAGCTCGGCAGAAGACTGAGCGCTGACTGTGTTGCGGCAACTGATGCCGCGCTGAAGTCGACTCCCACAACTGCACGGTTGGGGAGAACACTGCACGTCGGAGGGACAGCGAGCACAGGACGGCGTGCCGTGCGCAGCGTGTGAAGCGCCGATTCGCTGCCGAGCGCGCGGTCGAGGATGCCGTGGTCACCGAGCCCAATCACGATTAGCGCCGCATCGAGCGTCTCCGCTGTTCTGGCGATGATGTTCGGTGGCCGTCCGGTGAGGACCTCGATTGGCCAATCGCGTGTCGGCCCGGCAACGGCGGCAATTTGCTTTTGCACGCGGTCGAGCAGGACATCGCGGCGATCCTTCCACACATCAGCGACCGGAACGACAAAGCCATACTCTCCCGTGACGAGCGGAGGCGGTTCGAGTACGGCGACGACGGTCACAGGGCGGCGCGTCGATTCTGACAGGCGCGCGGCGACGCGCACGGCGGCGTCGGCGTCCTTGTGCCCATCGGTGGCGAGCAGGATTGGCTGGCCCGGTATCGCAAAATCGTTCATCATAAGAATCTCCGTTGCAAGCTCGTTAGGTCGATGTCCGGCCTTCATTTTCGGTGCTCATCGTCACCGTCAGTGCTGCCAGCCACGGTGACCACGGCGAGCGCGGCGAACAGGATAAGGGCGACCTTGCGACCTCGCTGCTGCGCCGCACGACCGCGTAGGCGAGCAGCACGGCGCCTAGCACTGCGCCAACGACCGGAACGTGGTTCAGCAGAAGGTGAATGTGGACGATGCTCATACGTGAACTCTATTCGCAGATGCGTAGTCGTGAAGCTGGTACAAAAACCATGGTCAGCGCCGCCTAACGAGGTTTCTCAATCCTGCGCTTGGCCCACCAGGTGCCTTGCTGAGGCGCTCGGTTGTTGGCGCTGTCGAGGATCATGAATTCCCCTTCGACGCGATCGCCTTTGAGCACACCACGAAATGCCGTCAAGAGCATCGTGCCGTCTTCAGGCGACGGGTACGGATCGATCGCCCCGGTAACGCGGCCGGCTTCGACCCGCACGAACTTGATCGTTAGGACCTGGCTGCGATCTCGCCACACATCAGGCGCTGACGGCTGCGCCGGCATCATCACGGGTTCGCGTGGGATCATGAGCACGTCGCCGAAGGCTGTGTCCTGCACGGCATCGAGCTTGAACCAGATCGTACCCGAGCGCTGCGCTTCGCCGCTGTGGTACTCGCCGGACCACTCTCCCACGAGGGTGGCGATGTCGTTCACAGGTCCCAGCACCGCAACCGGCGTGGACTTCCAGGCACATGCCGTTGCCAGGAGTGCGAGCGTTAAGTTCGCGAGTCGTTTCATGCACTCTCCCTCTCCGGATACCTGCCACTGACCGCAGGATGCTCGTTCTGCGCGAGCCCAGGAGTCGGGGATCATCCGTGATCGGTGTCAGGGTCGGTCCTGCTCAGTCGTCTCGCCGAAGCAGTGCTATCTGACGGTCGGGACGCTTCGAAGGCCTGTGCGGGTGCGTCTGAGGCCCAGTAAGGGATTCCCCGACGTGTCAGTTTGCGCGGGCGAATGCCTTACGCGTGAGCGCAATTGGCCTGACTCAGCGCACCGCGTATCTGACGATCATTAGTGTCGCATGCTTGCTCAGAGAATTCCCGGCTCCGCCAAGCAAGCGGCGGCCCTGCCCATCGCCGCGGTGGTCTTCGCTGTGGCAGGTTCGGCGCTGCGTGTCGCCGTGGCGGATGCTCGCTGGGGCGACGCCGTATGGCTTACGGGACTCGCGGTCACCGGCGCTCCGGTCGTGTGGCGCACACTGCGACAGGTCGTCGCGGGACGTTTCGCCACGGACGTCGTAGCCATGATCGCCATTGTGGCGGCGCTGCTCCTTCGTGAGCCGCTCGCCGGTCTCATCGTGGTGCTCATGCAAACAGGGGGAGAAGCACTCGAGCGTTTCGCCGAAGGGCGCGCCTCACGCGCGGTGCAGGCCCTCGCTGACGAGGCCCCGCGCATCGCGCATCGGGTGACTGGGGACGGAACCGAGGATCTCCCAGTCGACGCTGTGCGCGTCGGCGACGAGCTCCTCGTGCGGCCCGGTGAGATGATCCCCTGTGACGGAGTCGCTGTAGAGGGCCACTCCCTGGTCGATGCATCGCGCCTAACGGGAGAGCCGATCCCGATTGGCGCCGAGAAAGGAACGCGGCTCCTCAGCGGCATGCTGAATCGCGAGGGAGCGCTGGTCGTGCGCGCCACAGCCGTCGCGCGCGAGAGCCAGTACGCGCGCATCGTCGAGCTGGTACGATCGGCGGAAGCGACGAAAGCGCCATTGCAGCGCCTTGCGGATCGTTATGCAGTCTGGTTCACCCCCGTGACGCTTCTCGTATGCATCGCCAGCTGGATACTGTCTGGCGACGCCACGCGCGCGCTCGCTGTACTCGTGGTCGCCACGCCCTGCCCACTCATTCTCGCCACGCCAGTCGCGATCATCGGCGGCATCAATAGGGCAGCCAGCCGCCAGATCATCGTGCGGACCGGAGGTGCGCTGGAGCGGCTGGACCAGGTCGACACCGCGGTGTTCGACAAGACCGGGACGCTGACAGTTGGTCAGCCTTCGGTCGCTCGCGTGCTCCCCGTGGCGCCGTTTACTGAATCCGGCGTGCTGCGCCTGGCTGGCGCCGTGGAGCAACACTCCGGCCACCTGCTCGCACGCCCGGTCGTGGACGCCGCGCGCGCGTTAGGTGCCACGCTGCCAGCTCCGACGCAGATTCGTGAGGCACCCGGTGAAGGCGTAACCGGTGACGTCGAGGGACACCGCGTGAGCGTCGGAGGCCGCCGTTATGTGCTCGCAGCGATTGGCCGGCCGAACGGTGCGGGACCGCCCGACGAGGCTGCGCCCGGACTCCGCGCCTACGTCGCCATCGACGGCGCGATGGCGGGGACTGTGGAATACGCCGATCGCGTACGCCACGCCGCGGCGCCAATGCTCAAGACACTTCAGCAACTCGGCGTTAGGCGCACGATCATGCTGTCCGGTGACAGCCAAGCCAATGCCAGCGCCGTGGCAGCCAGCATCGGCGTCGATCAGGCGTTAGGTGATCTTCTTCCGGTCGACAAGGTAGCGCACGTTGCCGCGCTCACCCATGGCGGCGCGCGCGTCCTCATGGTTGGCGACGGCACAAATGATGCGCCGGCGCTCGAGCACGCGCACGTGGGTATCGCACTCGCTGGCCACGGCGGCGGGATCACCGCCGAAGCGGCCGACATCGTGATCCTTGTCGACGATCTGGCACGTGTGGGTGAAGCGCTGGCGATGGGTCAGCGCACGATGCGCATCGCTCGGCAGAGCATCTGGGCCGGGCTGGCCCTCAGCGGCGTTGCGATGATCTTTGCCGCAGCCGGCATGATAAAGCCGGTCATCGGTGCGCTCCTCCAGGAAGTCATCGACGTTGCCGTGATTCTCAATGCGCTTCGCGCGAGCACAGGTGAACCTCGCCGTCCGTCGTGAGACGAGCGACCTTTGTGCCATGACGCTGCCGCCACTCGCATCGGCCAATAACGCGAGCGCGCTCCCAGTCGAGCACGAATCGGACGTGATCCTTCGCGACGGATCCACTGTACATGTGCGGCCTATCCGTCCGGACGACGAAGAGCGTCTGTCGACGTTTCTGCACGGCCTCTCGGACGTGTCGCGCAAATCGCGTTTCTTCGCGATGACGGCGGACGAACGCCTAACGCATGAAGCTCGACGACAAGCGCAGGTCGACAACCGTGCTGCATTTGGATTGGTGGCGACCACCGGTCATGAACGACGCATCGTCGGCCATGCAGAATACGATGTACTGGATAAGGAACGAGCGGAGGTCAGTTTTGCGGTCGCCGATCGATGCCAGGGACAGGGGTTGGGCACGATTCTACTCGGGAAGCTGGCTCGCGCGGCGTCGGCGCGGGGGATAAGCGCGTTCACTGCCGTCGTTCTCCCGGACAACTATCAGATGCTCAAGGTCTTCCGCGAGTCCGGATTTGCCGTGACGATCGAGGCGGCGCCTGGCGAAGTGCTCGTGGAGTTTCCGACCGCACTCACCGACGAAGCACGTGACCATTTCGAACGACGCGAATGGGTAAGTGCCGTGAACGCGATGCGTGCGTTCTTTCAACCAGCATCCGTGGCTGTCGTCGGCGCTTCGCGTCAGCGTGGCACAATCGGCGGTGAGATCTTCCACAACCTGTTGAGCTACGGCTTTAACGGTCCCGTCTACCCGGTCAACCCGAAGGCCGCCGTGGTTCAGAGCGTCGTTGCCTATCCGTCGGTCGAAAGCATACCCGGTGCCGTCGACCTGGCGGTGATCACTGTACCAAAGGAAACCGTGCTCGAGGTGGCGCAGTCGTGCGCGCGCAAGGGAGTCCGCGCCCTCGTTGTCATCTCTTCGGGTTTCAGCGAAAGCGGCGTCGATGGAAGCGTTAGGCAGGAAGCGCTGCTGCGCTGCTGCCGTGACTCCGGGATGCGCCTCATCGGGCCCAACTGCATGGGGATTCTCAACACGCAACCGGACGTTCGCCTCAACGCGACCTTCGCTCCGGCGCCACCGCCGTCTGGCCGCGTGGCGTTCATGTCGCAGAGCGGCGCGCTTGGCCTCTCGATCATCGACCACGCGAGCGCGCTCGGTCTTGGCCTAACGACATTCGTGTCCGTCGGCAATAAGGCCGACATATCCGGCAACGACCTCCTGCGCTACTGGGAGCAGGACCAGAACACGGATGTGATACTGTTGTACCTCGAGTCGTTTGGGAACCCGCGCAAGTTCTCGCGCATCGCGCGTCGCATATCGGCCGTAAAGCCGATCATTGCCATGAAGAGCGGTCGCTCGGTCGCTGGGGCTCGAGCCAGTGGCTCGCACACAGGCGCACTCATGGCTGCGTCCGACGTGACAGTGGATGCGCTCTTCCGTCAGACCGGCGTGATACGCACCGACCGGCTCGAAGAAATGTTCGACGTTGCGTCGCTCCTGGCGAGTCAACCGCTGCCGAGCGGTCGACGCGTGGCGATCCTAACGAATGCTGGAGGCCCGGGAATTCTCTGCGCCGACGCCTGCGAAGCCGAAGGACTCGAGATTCCAGCGCTGAGCGATGCTACACAGTCTGCGCTCCACGCGATGTTGCCGCACGAAGCGAGTGTGGCGAATCCCGTGGACATGATCGCGTCGGCGTCGGCCGACCAATATCGGGAGGCCATCAAGACAGTGGGACGCGACCCTAACGTTGATGCCCTCGTAGTGATTTTTATCCCACCGCTTGTGACACGGCCGGAGGATGTCGCGCGTGCCATCGTCGATGGCGCGCTGGAATTCGCCGGGACGAAACCAGTGCTCACGGTGTTCATGCAGGCGCGCGGCGTCCCGGAAGAGCTCCGCAGTTCCGACGTTCGTCTGCCATCGTATGCGTTCCCGGAAGACGCAGCGATCGCGCTTGCACGTGCCGCACAATACGCCGAGTGGCGCGCACGCCCTGCAGACGTCCCTGAGCATTTCAGCGATGTCCGCCGCGATGAGGCGGCGGCAGTTGTGGCCGCCGCTCTGGGGCGTGGCGCTGGTTGGTTGGGCCCAGACGAAGTGTCAACGCTGTTGAGTTGTTATCGTCTGCCCGTTCTCCCGCAGCGGGTCGTTGCAACGATCGACGCTGTCGCGGGTGCCGCCGCAGAATTGGGAGGAGAGGTTGCGCTCAAGGCAGTGGCCGAAGGGCTCGTACACAAAACGGAAGCGGGAGCGGTGAAGCTGCGAGTGCAGCCGCAGGAAGCGTTGGCGGCGGCGAATGAAATGGCGGCGCGTCTGCTTGCAGCCGGAACGCCCGTCACCGGGTTCATCGTGCAGCGCATGGCGGCGCCCGGTGTGGAGATGATTGTCGGGGTTGTGCACGACCGACAGTTTGGCCCGGTTGTCGCTTGCGGTGCGGGAGGTGTGCTGGTCGAGCTGATCAAGGACGTGACGGTTCGCCTAACGCCATTCTCCAGACGCGACGCAGAGGAAATGGTCCGAGAGCTGAGAAGCTATGCGATGCTCACGGGGTACCGCGGCGGTCCAGCGGGGGACGTCGCGGCTCTGATCGAGGTGATCCTTCGCGTGGGTGCGCTGGTCGAAGATCTGCCTCAAATCGCCGAATTGGACCTGAATCCGCTCTTTGTGCACCCGACCGGCGCGTCCATTGCCGACGCGCGCATTCGAGTCGCGAGCGTGGAGCCTGCTTCCACGTTAGGCATCGTGTAAGGCTGCGACGAGCGGCCGCTCGACGGCGGGAGTCCGGTCGCTGAGTCGCGCGATCGCGCGATAGACGGCGTCGCGCAGCGCTTTCTCGC
>DATBKN010000311.1:0-12852 GCA_036555845.1 Gemmatimonadaceae bacterium
TCGATCAGCGCATCTGCGACTGCTGCCAGACTGACGTCGCTGTCACCGCGCGCGGGCCGGTCGTCGTCTATCGCGATCGCAGCGACGCCGAGATTCGCGACATCTATGCCGTGCGCCGTGAGGGAGCTGCATGGACAACACCGGTCGTCGTGCACAACGACAACTGGAAGATCGCCGGCTGCCCGGTCAACGGCCCTGCAATCGCGGCGCGTGGCGACACGATCGCCGTCGCCTGGTTCACCGCCGCGGAGGATACCGCGCGCGTGAAGCTGGCGTACTCCTTCGACGCGGGCGCGACCTTCAGTCCGCCATTGCGCATCGACGGCGGCCTCCCGATCGGCCGCGTCGACGTGCAGCTCGGAGACAGCGCACGAGCCATCGTGGCGTGGCTGGAGCGGACCGACTCGGCCAACGCAGAGCTCAGACTCAGAGCCGTCATGCCTAACGGAGCCTTGTCGGCGCCCGTCACGCTCGCCCAGACGTCCGGCGCGCGAAGCAGCGGCTTCCCGCGCATGACCTTACAACGCTACAACAACGAGCAGGCGCTCATCGCGGCGTGGACCATCATCGGCGATAGCGCGCGCGTCCACGTCGCCCGCGTGCGTCTGCGTTAGGTATGTCTCGCTCGCTACCAGCGATCCTTTTGCGCGCGCACTCGCGCTCGGCCGTCGCGTTGGCGCTGCTCGCCGCTGCGTGCGGCGGCCGCGACCGCCCGGGGCAAATCGAGATCGGCCTCCCGATGCCGGCGTACACCGCGCGCACGTTAGGCGGCCAGCCTGCCTCGCTCGAGGATCTCAAGGGCCGCGTCGTGCTGCTCAACGGCTGGGCCACGTGGTGTATTCCCTGCCAGCGCGAAGTCCCCGCGCTTGAGAAGCTTTACACGGCACGCCACTCCGACGGCCTCGAAATCATCGGTGTGAACGTCGACGTCGAGGGTGCGGAGAACCGCGTGCGCGAGTTCATGAGCACGTTCAACATGACGTATCCGGTATGGCGCGACCCGGATGACGTCTTCTCCGGAGTCTTTCGCGCGTATGGGTTGCCCGCGTCGTATTTGATCGGCCGCGACGGAATCCTGCGATGGCTTCAAGTCGGCGAAGTCGATCCGGAGTCTCCGAGCTTCAAGACTGCGCTCTCTGCGGCTCTCGCCGAACCGGCTCCAGCGCCGTAAGGCGTGCGACACGTCGCGATCGTCGTTTTCGACGAAGTCGAGGTGCTCGACTTCTGTGGTCCGTTCGAAGTCTTCGCCGTTTGTGGGCGCCGATCTGGGGACGCGCCATTCGAGGTGCACACGGTCGCTGAAACGTCGCGGCCCGTGCTCGCGCGGCACCGCCTGAGTCTCAATCCCACGTACACATTCAGCAGTAGCGACGCTCCACGCGCCGACATCGTGGTCGTACCGGGAGGCTTCGGCACTCGGCGCGAGATGCGTAATCCGGCAATGATCGAATGGGTGCAGCGCAGCAATCGCGACTCGGAGCTTCTGCTGAGCGTCTGTACAGGCGCACTCATCCTCGGCGCGGCAGGATTGCTCGATGGACTCGAGGCGACGACGCACTTCGGCGCTTACGATGAGCTGCGGAAGGCCGCACCTGATTGCCGCGTCCGCACCGACATGCGTTACGTCGATACCGGACGGCTGATCACGGCAGCAGGTGTGAGCGCCGGCATCGACATGGCGCTGCACGTGGTCGCGCGGCTGCACGGCGACGAGGCTGCACAGGAGACGGCGCGCTATATGGAGTACGAAGGCCAGTACGAGTTGGCCGATCGCTCCTCAGGCGGATAGCAAAAGCGGCACCGCCGATGCGCGATGCCGCTGCGCCAGAACATTGCCGCTGCCAGCCTAACGCGGTACGACGAGCGGAGCTTCCTCGCGCACGTCGAATCCAAACGACTGCAGCCAGCGCTGCCACTCCGGACCATTGTCGTAACGCCGGAAGATCCCGCGCGTGTCGCGGCGATTATCGAAATTGTCGCAACGTCCGTCGCGATTCCTGTCCCAGCACCAACTTGCCTGATTGCTGCGGCGGAAGAAGTCGTCGCAGCGGCGGTCGTTGCGATGCCGGCGGCACCACTCCTCGCGACGCGCACGCTGACGACGATACCACTCTTCGTCCTGGCCGCGGCGAACTCCCGGGCGAGCATCGCGCCGGTCGTTCCACGGATCGTTGTCGTTCCAGCGGCGATCGTCATTCCAGCGATCGTCATTCCTTCGGCGGCTGTTCTCGATAGCTTCGCGCCGCCGAGCGTCGTCGTTGCGCCCACGCTGCGCGCTCGCCGATTGAGAAGCCGCGCTGAGTGCCCCCGCGAACACTACGACCAAAAACGGATAGACCACTTTCATGGTTCCTCCACTCCAGTTGGCCGCCCAGATGCTGAGCGACGAGCTTCGCCATTGCAGCGAGGATGCCAAGATGCGGGATCGTCGCAAAGTGTTGCCGCAATTGGAATTGCGCGCCAGTCGCGGCGAGCGCAGCAGCGCACTGTCCTTGGCGTGGGCGGTTCCTGTCGCCGCTTTCGGACAGTCGCTGAGCACTGCGCCACGTCATCTCTTCACGACAGGCGCAGCGCGCACGGTCATTCGTTAGGGGTGCCTATTTCTTCGGCCCTGTTGGGCTGCCACCGCCCCCTACAGGCATTGGCTGGTAGCAGTGGAACGTCACCGATCCGGCGCCCGGGACACCCGCAGTGATCGTTGCGCACAACTGAGTACCTGTGGGACAACCTGTTGGCTTGCAGAGCGTCACATCGGCCCAGCTGTGTGTTGGATTTGCGATGAGAGCGAGCGCTGCGACAAGCATCGTTGCCGCCGCTGCGCTGATCTTCAGGATGCGAGACATGGATCCTCCTTGCGATGAGTTGATGTTGGATCCGTGCGTGCTGCGCGTGAACGTGTTGGAGCCGCGCTTGCGTTAGGCGGCTGATTGACTATTTGCGCCATTCGTAAAAGACGAGCGCCGGCGCCGGTTCGAGCTCGAGTGCGACGATTGAGTTCCCCATGATCCTCAGCGCCGACGGCTGGCGCGGCAGCTTCGCGCTGTCGACGTACTTGCGTGACCGAAGATCGAAGCGGTCGATGATCTTGCCTCGGTCGCGCGTTGTACCGCCGAACAAGACGAGCGCCATCGTGTCGTTCGCAGCGACGTATCGGCTGCCAACGTGCGCCTTTGGATCGACTCGCTGCACCGTCGCCTTTTGTGGAATCTCAATTGTGTACGAACGCAGCTCCGCGAAGGGGATGTACTCCGGGCCTTCGAGATCTGCGGCGAGCCTTCCGTCAGGATTGATGACGAGCAACCGGCTGGACCAGACGAAGCCGACGATCGCTCCCCCGTTAGGCAGCGGCGCGACGTGCGGCTCGCGCACGAGGATGTGGCGTTGCGCGATATCGCCCGGTGTGAAGTCGCTGTCTTGCACTCCGGGTTTTCCGTCGGCGGTCACAGGGACGAGGATGCGGGGACGGGCCAGAGGCGCGCCCCACCAGCCCACGACCCGCGGCACGATGCGATGCAGCGGCTCGGCGACTGTGCGCATGTCGACGACGCGACCGTTTGGGTTCACGATGGTGATGCGGGAGAGATCGGAGTCGAGGACGTGGATGTCGCCGTTGGGCGCGACTTGTAGATCGACCGGATTGGAGAATTCGCTGGGACCCTTCCCGGCTCTTCCAGCGCGCCACTGTACTCGGCCGCTTCGCGTGAACGCGATCAATTCCTGCGTTCCGGCGTCGTACAGGTAGACGTTGTCGCCACGTGCAGCCAGCAATCGTGGATTCGTGAGCGTTCGCGCACCGTCGTCAGTGATGCGCAAGGTCTCCACCCACGCGCCCTTGGCATAGACGCGGTTTCTTGGTCGATCGGATGCGGGCGTCTGAGCAAGACTCGCTCTCGCGTATACAAGTATTTGCGCCAGGAGAAAGCCAGCGCAGACTGTACGAGTCATGGCTAGGAGTCCGCGCCGGTTGGCTGCGTTAGGCGCAGACCGGCAATCTCAGGTAACCACGAGCTCAGAGACTTGATCGCCTCGCCCCAGGCGGCGTGGCGAAGCTCACCGCGCTTGATTACGGCGACAAACGGCTGGCGAAAGATTGGCGGCAGCCGCGTCGGATCGAAATGCGAAGCCAGCTGAAGGCGCACAGCCGGTGCAAAGGAGAAGTCGGCGCGCACCTGCTGCAGGATTGAGTCGTGTGGCGCCACCGTAAGTAGTAAGACCGTCACGCGCACGCCTGGGATGGCCGCAAGGGCATTGAGCGCCGCCGCATCGCCGGCGCCGAGCGAGCAATTGACAGGATTGAGGACGGCGAGCACGCCGGTGGGTGCGCCTAACGCCTGCTCGAAGACGCCATCGACACCATTCGAGGTCGCTGCCTTGCCGTCTGCGCGCAAACGCGCCGCTGCGGCAAGGCCAAGGAACGTCGCAAGCGCGACACCGGCTGCCCACGCGACTCCATTGGACGTACGTCGCCGCCTTGCCCCTGCGCGAGCGCGAGTGATCACTGCTCGGAGATCCCGTCTTGATTGCACGTAAAGCCCGCGCCCGTGGCGCACAGCTGTCCACCATAGTTGCAGCCGATCTGCCGGCAGAAGCAGATCTCCCACGGCCCGCAGCTCTCGTTGACAGAGGACGCGTTGGCCCGCAGCGAGAAAAGTGTTATTGCGGCCGCGCCCACCATGAGAGCGCCGAGTAGTAATCGCAAACGTCTCACCGAACCCTCCTTGTGTGCTCGTTGTCGTTCGACGGGCAATGTGCCTGTGCGCGAGGGAGATTGGCAGCGACAGTGCACGACATGCACGTGGAAGGTTGCGACATGGTACCCGGGGTAACTCGTTAGGCATTGCTGCGTTGAATGCGCACGAGCAGGTCGCTCAGGGTGGCGCGACACAGCGCCAAATGCTCCAAAGCCGCGACCGAGGGAAGGCCGGCGCGCCGCAGCGCCGCGCGCAGCGATCGCGCATCGACCCACCCGCACGCATGGCCCAGCTCACGTGCCGTCGGGCGACGTGGACCGCGCAGCAGCGCCTGGGCGGCAAGCAGGCGCGCCGCGATGAGCAAGTCTTTGGGCTGCACGGGACAACCAGCTGAGTGATACTGCCTAACGAGCTGGCGCGTGCTCACTCCCGAGCTGTGAGCCAGGCGCTTGACGCTCCACGAGCGTGGCGACGCCACGGCGTCGCGCAGGGCTGCTTGCGTGCGTGGTGGGAGTCGCTGGAGCCATGCCTCCACTTCTGCTCCCAACTCGACTGCGGTCCCGACATGCGGCTCGCCGACGATGCCGCGACTCAGGGCTCCGAGCTCGCCGATCCTGGCGGCGTCGATGAGCAGGAAAGACTCGCTGGTGACGCTGCGCGCCGCGTCGGCGCCGTCAGCCGCGAACACCATGGTTCCCGGCCGTTGCGCGACCCGTTGCGCGAGCAACTGAGCGACGGCCGCGCGGCGACTATCGCTGACGAGCGCGACAATCCTAGGCACCGTCACACATCGCTCGCTTGCAGCCAGGGCCCAGCATCCGGGCCATGTTACGGCCCCTCGTCAGCGCCGCGTCACATCGCCAGCGATCGTTGTGCACGGGGATTGCCTAGCCTAACGGCTCCATTCCGGCGCCTGCGGGAGACCATCACTCAGGCGGCAGTCGCGGCCGCGCCTCCTTGACCGCATTCGCACTGCCTTCAACTTAGATTTTCTTGCCTTCTATCCTGCGCCGACCCGCTTTTCAGGCGCCCGCCAGCCGTCTATCCCACGTTGTGAACCTCCGAAAAGTCTGCCCGCAGTGCGGCGCCGTCTACGGCGCAGAATCGCGCTTTTGTTCGGTAGACGGGGCGACGCTGGTGCTGGAGCAGCCCGCCGACGACCTGGTGGGCACCATCGTGGCGGATCGCTACCACATCCTCGAGCGCATCGGCGTCGGCGGGATGGGCCAGGTCTTCCTGGCTGAGCACGTGCGCATGAAGCGCAAAAGCGCCCTCAAAGTGATGCGGGAGGCGCTCACCAGTGACCCCGTCGCGGTCAGTCGCTTCCACCGCGAGGCCGAAAACGCCAGCCAGATCAATCACCCGAACGTCGCGGCGGTCTACGACTTCGGTGAGACAGCGAACGGCCTGGTCTACATCGCGATGGAGTACGTCCCGGGAGAACCACTGTCCGACGTTCTGGAGGAAGAGAAGTCCCTTAATCCTGCGCGTGTAGCCGACATCATTGCGCAGGCCGCTGACGCTCTCAGCGCCGCGCACGGCCTTGGGATCCTGCACCGCGACCTGAAGCCGGACAACATCATGTTGGGTTCGACGCGATGGGGCACGGACCTCGTCAAGCTCGTCGACTTCGGCATCTCGCGGGCGATGGCCTCGGCCACGCAGCAGTTCACGTCGACGGGAATCATCGTTGGCACGCCGGACTACATGAGCCCCGAGCAGTTCACCGGCGACAACCTGGACACTCGCAGCGATCAGTACGCGCTCGCCCTCATCGCGTATTACTCGCTGACGGGGACTTTTCCATTCCCTGCCGGCAGTTCCAAGGAAGCGCTGCTGACGCGCCTAACGACGCCGCCGCGCACGCTCGCCGAAGCAAGGCCGGATATCGCCTGGCCGGCGTCGTTGCAAGCGACGCTGGATCGCGCGCTCGCGCTCAACGCGTCGGACCGCTATGACGAGGTGCACGAGTTCGGCCGCGAATTCGACGCGGCGATCGCGGACATGCCGGCCACGGATACGATGGAGCACTATCGTGAGGCGTTGCGGCATCGATTCTCGACGCCGTCGCGTTCCCCGTCCGTTACGCCGCCGCGGCCGGTGCACTCGCTCGAGATGACGCCGCCGACGCCGCTCCCAAGTGTGGATCACGTCAGCGAAGCGCGGACGGAGAACGCACCAGCGGAAGCGGTCGCAAGCGAACCGGAAGCGACGCCGACAACGGAAAAGGCGGCGCGGCGCCCCTCACGAGCTGGGCGCCTAACGGCAGTCGTGGTGGCGATTGGTCTCGCTGCGTTGGCCGTGTGGAAGCTGGCTGGCGCGGGCGGGAACGCCGGCGCATCGCCTCAACCGGCCGCACCTGCAAGTGCCACTGGAGAGATCCTTCAGCCGCAGGCCCCGCCGCCTACCACTGAGCAGGTTCCTGTTCCAACCGTTGCGCTGTTGCTCGATTCGTCTGCGACTCTCGCACGATCCGGCGTCTTCACCGTTTACGGCGCAGGACAGCAAGGGACGGGATTCCTCGTCGATTCGCTGGGCATCTTGCTCACTACGCGCGAGCTCGCGGAAGGACCGCGCGAGCCCCGGATCCAGCTCGACGCAGAACGCCGAGTCATCGGCCGGGTAATCGCCGTGGATTCGGCGCGCGGTATCGCCGCGTTGCGCATTCCGTTCAATCTTTGCCGTCGCTGCGCGGTGCTCGCCATCGCACCGGATTCCCTCGGTCGGGTGGCCGTCGGCGATTCCCTTGTCGTGCCGACTCCGGGTATGCGTGGCCGGGCGTCGGTCGAGGCACGCGGTGCTGTGACGCAGAGCGATCGACGCGGCGTGCAAGCCAGTTTGCGTTTGGGCGGCTCCGGATCCCCTGTTCTGGCGCAGGACCGAGGCGTCGTCGGACTCGCGCTGAGACGGCCGCGCGGCACTGCGACGGTCGTGACAGCCGATGCGCTCAACGCGTTGCGAACGAGCGCCCGCAAGCGCCGCGACGTCGTGCCTAACGACACACTCGTGCCGACATGGCCCGCCAATCCCGTTGCGCAGCGAGACATCAATGCTGCCTTGACGCGTCGTGAGGCTGACCTGGCTGAGCTTCAGGTGACGCAGGACGGGCTCACTGTGCTATTGATGACGCCGCAGGTCATGGCATGGCGCGACGACCGGATCAAGCAAAACGTGCGGGCGTCACAAGTGATGTCGATCAGCGATTCACAGCCGCGCCGTACAGTCGACCCGATTCAGCACTGGCGTGAATGGACCGATTACGTCCGCGAGCGGCGTGCCGTCGTAGCTGTGCACGTAACGCCCGAGCTGGCGGGCTACAGCAAGCTCTCACGCGCGGGGGTAGTCGATCTCAAGGGCGGCGACGTGGCGGGCATCCGTCTCTATCGCGACAACGTGCTCGTTATGCCTATCGAGACCGCACGGATCCCGGCGATGGTCAGTCCGGAGTCATATCGCACGCAGAAGCAATACGTGTACAACGCTGGTATCGGCGTGTACACGCCGCGCGACTTCGCGCCCAGGAGCGATGCGAGCTGGCCGGAGATGCGACTCGAGATCGTCGACGCGCGCCCGAACCGCACCGTCAGGATCACGCTGCCGGTGGCCGCGCTGCAGGCTGTGCAGCGCGACCTCTCGTCATTCCAGCGTTAGGCTACCAGCCCGGCGCGAAGGCAAAGCCCCAGTGGGCGCCCTTGTCCGGCCGCTGGAACGGATACGCGTAGTAGGCCTCCAGGACTCCGTAGCCAAAGAGGTTGATGCGGCTCGATAGCCCCGTGCTGAAGACCGGGACGCGAGCCGTTGTGCGTCGCGCAAAGCTGAAGTCCGTCGACACACCTTTCTGCATCGCCACACCGGCGTCGAAGAACGGCGCGATTTCGACGGGCAGGAACCCCCACGGAATGATGCCGAATTCGCGCGTTCCCAGGAGCGGGATCCGTAGCTCGACGTTAGCGACACCGATCTTGGAGCCGACCAGGCGGTCGAACTCGGGACACTGGTTCGAATTCCCGGTGTCGCTGCACTCCGATACATCGAAGTTCTCGAACGAGTAGCCGCGGATCAGCGTCTCCTGCCCGAGAAACAGCGGCGTTAGGCGTCCCGACTCGGCGTCCTTGCCAAAGCGGCCGTAGTACAGGCCGCGCATGGCGAAGGTGATCGGCCGCTTGAAGAAGTAGCGGCGGTAGTCGGCAAGGAACGTCTGCAGGTTGAGGCCGCCGAAGATCGGCGCGTACTCGAAGCGGTAGCGCCCGCCCGCCGCAGGTGACGTGAAGGCGAAGTACGAATAGTCGCCTACGAATGCCACGGATCCCTGGCCGTAGCTGAGTCCTGGGGGCGACGGAAGCCCCTGGCGCCTCTCCGCCACTTCACCGGTCGCGAGCGCAATCGATTCGAAGGATTCTGTATCGAAGTTCACGAATGTGTACGACCCACCTAGCTCCAGGCGCCGTGTCTGCGACAAGGGGTACTGCAGTGTCAGCGCTGGGCGATCGATGAACGTGCGCTGCAGCGTCTGACGGAAAATGCGCGCTGGCACCGTGACGCCGCCGCCGAGCGTCACGCTGGTATCGCGGATGTCGGCGAAGCCGCTGACATACGGCACGTGGGAGGCGCCTAACAGCCACTGGACGCGATGTCCAGCGTCCATATAGAACACCTCACCGCCGATGTCTTTGACCTCTCCCTGCGCAACCACTGACGCACCAAGCGTCTTGTCGCCTAACATGTCGCCGAAGTACGCGGCGACAGCTCCGGCGAGACCGGTGCCACCGAACGTGCCCGTGCTCACGCCAACGCCGACGAATGGGGCGCCGAGGTAGTCCAGCGACAGCGAGCTGTGGTAAGGCTTCTCGCTGTACCTCGTGTTTGGCGACGGCAGGCCCGTTGTGGCATCCGTGATTCCTGTTTCGATGGCGCTCGTGCTGAGTGCTCCAGCGGGTGGCAGTACCCCTGCCGCCGCGATGCCACCTTCGATCGGCCCCACTGGCGTCCCCTGCGTGGCGGCGGCGTCCAAACCCACGATGTCGTAGCCGGCGTCGTTGAACACTGAGAAGAGCATGCGGCCGCTCGAGCGCGCGACTGTCAACGCCGGCGATAGACGCGTAATGCCACTGACACCCGTTGCAACCTTGGTCACCTGGCGCACATCGCCGCCGGTGAGGGATGTGCGATACACGTCGCTGAATCCATCGCGATCTGCCACGAAATAGAGATCGGTCCCGTTAGGCGCAAACTGCGGATTGATGTGCCGCGTGTTGTCGAAACCAGGGAGCACGTTCGATTGCTTCGTCGCGAGGTCCATGACCGCGATGCGCATGGGACCGAATGTGAGGGATGTGAAATCCGTCTCCGGGCCGCGATCCGTCGCGAATGCCAGTTGCTTGCCGTCTGGCGACCAGGCCGGCTGCAGCTCAGCGTATCGATCGTTCGTTAGGCGCGTGACAGCCTGCGTCGCGAGATTCAAGAGATACAGATCCGCCTGACCTCCCTGCATCCCGGAGAAGACGATCGAGCTTCCGTCCGGACTCCATGCCGGGTCGACGATCGCGCCGACTTCACGCGGCTTGATGCGCCGCTCGACGCCGCCGGAACCAACGTCGAAGATCGCCAGCTCGTTGTCGCCGTCCGCGAAGACGACGAACGCGAGCTTTTGGCCGTCGGGCGACCACGTGCCTGAGGACTGAATGAAGCTCAGCGCGTCGAAGTGGCTGTCTACGTTAGGACCGGTGAGCTGTTTGATGACTTCGCCGGTGCGCGAATCCGCGATGAACAGATCGATCGTGAACACATCACGCCGCGCGAGGAACGCAACGCGCGACCCGTCCGGGCTGAGTGTCGGCGAAACGTTCATATCGCCGCTCGTTCGATTCTGCCCAAGCACGACTTGCCCTGCTTCGCCAGGTTTCGCGCGCCCCTGCATCAATGGCAGATACGCCGTCCGGATCGCGGCGAGCCATTCCTTGGACAGCGAGTCCTGCGACATGCCGAGATGCTGCTTGAGCGCCGCGTTCCAACCCTTCTGGAGCGAAGTGCGATACACCTGGCCGACGGCCGCATCTCCCCACTTGCCGCCGATGTAGGCCCACAGCGCCTGCCCATAACGATATGGGAAGAATCGCGGATCGCGCGTCAGCTGATCGATCGTCGGCAGATCGTTGCGCAGCGCCGCGTCGCGCAGCCACATCGCCGTGTTCGGATCGAAACGACCTAACGAGAGGTACTCCGCCATCCCTTCGATCAACCACAACGGCAGTGCCTGAATACCTGGACCGCGTGATTTCTGCGCCTGAGGACCGTGCTCGAGATCGTACTGAAATGCGTGCACGAGCTCATGCCCCAGGACGTGATCGTTGTCCGCGTAGACGCCTGTATATGGCATGATTACGCGGTCACGCAGCCCTTCAGTCACGCCCCCCGTGCCCTGACTGATGAAACCCCCGATCACGTTGGTCTGCTGGAAGTCCGGGTGATCCGCGTAGAAGATGATGGGCTTCTTGGCCGCCTGGTGACCGAGGACCCGCGCGTGACGCACCCACCAGCGCTCGGCCATGCGCGCTGCGTCCGCGGTGACTGTCGATTCCGCCGGATAGTAGAAGATCTCAAAGTGCGGAGTTTCGATGATCCGAAAATCGAACTTTTCGTACCGCACCTTGTTGCGACCGAAGTACTGCGCCTCGAGGCTAGAGGTATAGGCCGCAGAGAACAGCACCGCGACAAGCGCGGCTGCATAACGCGAGATGCCCATCTTCATTGCTCCCCCAAAGTCAGCGCTACCTGCCGCATCGTGCGCGACACGGCCGGGGCCGCCGGTTATTACACGCGACTCGGCGAATTGTCGCGCGAGAAGCGTGCCGGGCCCCGCTAACTGATTATACAGGGCAGACTACATCGCCACCTTACTCGCCGGACGCTTCACAATGACGCCGTCGATGCCCTTCGCTTTCAGCAGGGCGTTGAATCGCTCCACGTCGGCCAGGACTCGCCTAACGATCTCAGCATATGGCGCATACTCGGCTTCGATCTCCGAGAAGCGATCCGTCATTCCCTTGGTGAGTGGCGGCTCGCTCCCGTCGATTGCGCCCTGGAGATACAGGTACTGATCGCTCAACCCGTTCCTGAAATTGATGACGTCCTGGAATGTCTTGATCTTGGCCTGGACGAGGCGGTTATCTACACTATCGACTTTGCCGTTTATCGAGGACGCAAGGTCTTTGACATCCTGCACGTCCTGTCGATCGCTGATCTTCCCGAGCACGCTCGAGACCTGCTCCTTCACGCTTCGCAGATCTGTGACATTCGTATGCAGCTCGTTTACTCGCTCCCACGCCTGGCGAGCAAGCCGAACCTGTGCCGCCACTTGCTGTTCGGTGTAGCGCTCGCGCGGATCTGGTACGACGCGGAAGGGCTGCGTCGAGGTGGCACCGAAGGCCGTTAGGCGCGCGCTGAAGGTCCCTGGCGCGACGCGATATCCCACCGCGCCACCAGGCTGCAGCAGACCGCTGACGCGTGCGGGAGCTTCGGTCCGGAGGTCCCAAGCGAACGTGTTCATTCCCTTCTTGGCTGGAAGCGGACGCGACGGTGGGCCGCCGGGTCCAGCAGGCTGAGCCGCTGCGGGCTTGGACGAGTACGCGCGAATGACGGTGCCGCTCGCGTCCAGAATGTCCAACTTCACTTCTTGCGTCGAGTCCGCTGCCTGTGGCAGCACGTAACGAATCTGCGCGCCGCTCGGTTTGTTGCGCCCACCGGCGCCGGCTGGAACCGGCGGGTTACCCCACTCGAGCCGATAGGCATCGCTTGGCTTGAACAAGTAGGGCGCTGTCGTTGTCACGTTAGGCGACAGCTCGCGCAACGGAGCGATGTCGTCCAGAATCCAGAACGCGCGGCCTTCCGTCGCGATCGCCACGTCGCCGTCCTTACGAATCTGAATATCCGTGACGGGAACTCGCGGGAGGTTGAGTTGCAGCGATTGCCAGCGTGCGCCGTCGTCAAAGGACGCGTAGATGCCCGTCTCCGTACCCGCCAGCAGCAGCCCACGACGCAGCGGATCCTCCCGCACGACTCGCACCGGCTCTGAATCGCGCATTCCACTCGTTATGCGCGTCCATGTCTTGCCGTAGTCGCTTGTTTTATAGGCGTACGGGGCGTCGTCGCCCAGCTTGTAGCG
>DATBKN010000312.1:0-8989 GCA_036555845.1 Gemmatimonadaceae bacterium
GGTGAAGTGACGTCCTTGCACGCCGCATGAGGGCGCGCAGCCGAGCTCGAGGCGAGTGCTAGCCGCCGGAGCAGCATGCATCCGCCGACCCATAAGCGCCGAGCGCCCTCCCAGCTACAACGCGTGAGTACAATTGTGACCGCATGGCCGCCTTACCTGTCCGCTTACGGGCGCCTCGTGGCCTCCGGGTCGGCGGACGGGGAATCCCACACACTCCGAGCCACGATGCCACACACCGACGCTGTCGTACTCCTCACAACAGTCGCTAACAGCGATGAAGGCGTCCGACTCATTCGATCGTTACTCGATAGACGACTGATCGCCTGCGGCACGATGCTGCAAGGCGCGCGCTCGTTTTATCGCTGGGAGGGGAAGATCGCCGATGAGCAAGAAGTCGTCGTCCTCCTCAAGACGCGTTCGGCGATCTACCACGCGATCGAGCAGGCGTTTACGGAATTCCATCCGTACAAAGTCCCCGAGCTGCTTGCACTCGAAGTGCGGGCCGGGCTCGAGAAGTACGTGAGCTGGATCAATGCCGAAACATCCCTCGCACTGATCTGACCCACTGATGAGTCGGCGAGGCGTTGTCGGGATCGTCATTGTGCTGGCGTGGGCCGCAGGACTCGCGGCGTTCGCGCAGCGCGAGCTTTCGCGCAGCGACGCCGACCGCTTGGCCGAATCGGCGCTGCGCGTCGCGCCTGGAGCGACCTACTTCGCTGTGTGGCGCGATGGCAGACACGTCGGCTATGCGTCGTCGACGATCGACACGCTGCCGGCGCGGATCCAGGTGACCGACTATCTCGTTTCCGACGTCGCTGCCGGCGATTCGCTGCGGCGCGAGACGCGGCGCACGCGCGTTAGGCTGACACGGCGTCTCGTGCTGCGCGAATTCTTCGTGCAAGAAACAACCGACAGCGTTCCACGACTCGTGCGTGGCCGCGTTCTGAACGACAGCATTCTCGAGTTCGTCGAGCGGTCGCCAGTTGGACCGCGCGGTCGCACGACGGATTCGTCACGACGCGTGATTCGCGAGGCGCTCACGGCGACTCCGCTCGTGGCACCGGTGACGATGCTCGGCGGCCAGGCGCGACTCGGCCGAGTGACCAACTTCGTCGTGTTGAATCCCAGTTCCGGCGCGACGCAAGCGGCGCAGGTCAAGCTCGCGGCGGAATCGCTGTTCGTGGTCCCCGACAGCGCGGCATACGACGCTCCAGCCGCGAGATGGCGCAGCGTGCATAACGACTCGGTGCGCGCGTGGCGACTGGACGGCGTGTCCGGGACGATGTGGGTCGACGCGCAGGGGCGTATGGTGCGGCACGAGCTACCCGACGGCACGACGCTGCAGCGCACCGCTTACGAGCTCGCGTTCGAGAACTGGCGTGCGCACAGTCCGCTCAGCAAGAAGACACTTTCTGGAAGATCCTAACGATATGATCGAACTGCGCGGGTTGACGAAACGCTACGGCGATCTGGCGGCTGTCAATAGCATTGATCTCGACGTGCCGGCGGGCGAGCTGTTCGGCTTCCTCGGGCCTAACGGCGCCGGCAAGACGACGACGCTGCGCATGATCGCCGGCATACTGAGGCCGACGGCCGGTTCCGTGCGCATCGGCGGCATCGATCTCGCCGCGGATCCGATCGCCGCCAAGCGAAAGCTCGGCTACATCCCGGACCGGCCATTCATCTACGAGAAGCTCACCGGGATGGAGTTTCTGCGCTTCGTCGCGGGACTCTTCGAGCAGAGCGGCGATCCTGTCGAGCGACGCGGCCGCGAGCTGCTGGCGCTGTTCGACCTGGATGAATGGCGCGACGAGCTGGTCGAGTCGTACAGCCACGGCATGCGCCAGAAACTGATCATCGCCAGCGCGTTCATCCATCGACCGGCGGTGATCGTCGTGGACGAGCCGATGGTGGGGCTCGACCCCAAGGCGGCGCGTACTCTCAAGGATTTGTTCCGAGAATACGTTAGGCGTGGCCACACGATCATGATGTCGACGCACACGCTCGAAGTCGCGCAGAGCCTGTGCGATCGCGTGGCGATCATCCAGCGCGGAGAGATTTGTGCGCATGGTACGCTCGCCGAGCTGCGAGCGGCGGCAGGCAGCAACGGCCACGAGTCCGGCCTCGAAGAGATCTTCCTGCGCCTAACGGGTGAACGTGCCGCGCGCGAGCTGGTGGAAGTTCTGGATACATGACGGCACGCGAAGCCCAGCGGTCTGAGCAAAACGGATCGAACGAGATCGTGCCGGGCAACGGCGCTCTCGTTGCGCGGCATCGCATGCTGTCAGGCGGCGTCCGCGCGGTCCCCGGTACCCTGCTGACGCCCGGCGGCGGTCGCGTGGTGCCGCCCTTGGGTAGACGCTGGGGTGGTGCGCTTGTGCACCTGCTCTGGCCGAAGTGGCTCACCGTGCGCGCCCGCGCGCGCGTCGCCGATCGCGGCCGGTCCGGCCGGATCGTACTGCTAGCCGTCCTCGGCATCGGCTTTTGGGGGCTTGTCTTCGGTATTCTGGCGCGCGTGCTGCGCTACTTCCACTCGGTGGAAGAGATCGGGGCGCTGCTCGCCGGGAAGTTGTTAGGCGTGTTGTTGCTCAGTTTCCTCGGAATGCTCATGCTGTCGAGCGTCATTACGGCGCTGTCCAGCTTCTTTCTCGCGCGGGATCTCGACTTGCTCGTCTCAGGCCCTGTCGATTGGCTGACGCTGTACGGCGCCAAGCTGTTCGAGACGGCATTGCACTCCAGCTGGATGGTGGCGCTCCTCGCGCTGCCCATCGTCACGGCGTACGGCGTTGTGTACGACGGCGGCTGGCTGTACCCGCTGATCGCGCTCGCCGGTTTCATCCCGTTCGTTCTCATACCGGCGGCAATCGGCAGCGCGCTGACGTTGCTCCTCGTGAACGTATTTCCAGCGCGACGCACGCGCGATATCCTGGGATTCATCGCGGTATTTGCCGCGGCGGGCGTCGTCGTGCTCGTTAGGCTCATGCGCCCGGAGCAGCTCGCGCGGCCGGAAGGTTTTCGCTCACTGGTCGAATTCATCACTGTGCTGCGCGGTCCCACGTCGCCGATGCTGCCGAACGAATGGCTGCAGCGAACGATCATGGGCTGGCTCACCGGTGACTTCGATCCGCTGTCTCTGTATCTGCTGTGGTCCACGGCCGCTGTATTCATCGTCGCAGGAGCGGCATTGCATCGCGCGCGTTACGCGGTGGGGTTCACCAAAGCACAGGAGAGCGCGCAGCGCTGGGCACGCGAAGGCGTCGCGTCACGTGTTTTTCGCGTGTTGCTCAAGCCGTTAGGTATCGTCCGTCGAGAGCTCGTGCTCAAGGAGTTACGGCTCTTTTTCCGCGACACCACACAGTGGTCACAGCTCATTCTGCTGGCCGTACTCGTCGTGGTTTACATTCTGAACATTCGATTGCTGCCGCTCACCGGCGACGGCGTCACCCTGTTCATCCGGAATCTGATTCCCTTCCTCAACCTCGCACTCGCAGGATTCGTGCTGGCGTCGATCGCGGCGCGCTTTCTGTTCCCCGGCGTAAGTCTCGAAGGACGCACGTGGTGGTTGCTGCGCGCGAGCCCGCTGCCGATGCGCGACGTGTTGTGGGCCAAGTATTGGATGGGGACATTGCCGCTGCTCGTTCTGGCCGTTGGAATCATCGGCGTGACGAACACGCTGCTGCGCGTCGACGCGTTCATGTTCGCGGTCTCGGTCATGACGATCACGCTGATGACATTCGCGCTCGCGTCGCTCGCCGTCGGCTTTGGCGCCGCGTATCCGCGTTTCGAGACCGAGAACGCCGCGCAGATTCCCACGTCGTTCGGTGGTCTCGTCTACATGATGGCGGCAGTTGCGCTGATCGGCGGCATCATCATGTTCGAGGCGCGACCTGTCTACGCGTATTTGCGTGCGCGTACGTTCAACGAGCCCATCGCGACCGGCGATCTCGTGCTGGGCTTCGCGCTCGCGGCCGCGCTCTGCGCCGTCGCGATCTTTGCACCGCTCGCTTTTGCCCGACGCCGTCTCGAAGCGATCGAACGTTAGGCGGGGCGCCTCAGCGCGCCGATCCAAAGCACAACGCCGGTCGCCATGAGCAACAAGTACGCCGCGCTCAAACCCGACTTGAATGGCTGGAAGTCGACGCGCAGCTCAGCGGCGTCACCAGGCAGCGTCCGCTCCAGCCTAACGGCTACCTCTTGTGCCAACCCGTGTCTTCGTCCCGCAACGACGACTGGCTCCGCGATCTCCTCGCCGCGGCCATCGACGGATTGCCGCCGCTCGGTGACGAGGAGGGTCGGCTCCCGACCATCACGCCGCGCTTCGATTGTAACAGCCGTGATCTCGTAGTTTCCCGAGCGAAAGGCGGACACCCCCTGCTGCGCCAGGATCCATTCGCGCCCGAAGGCGTCGCGGAGCTTGGCGGACTCACCCTGCCCTATCGATACTTTGTGCTCGCTCCTCCATCGCGCCGCCAGCACGCTCACGCTGGCGAAGACCGCCGCCAGAACCGTCGCGGTCGCGAGCGAGAATACTCCGCGCCGGCTTTGGGGCCACCACTGGCAGCGCAGCGATGGCAACAGCAGGACCCCTGTCGTGAGCCCCAGGCCAACGACTGCGAGCGGTCGAGGCGGACCTAACGCGAGTGCCATGATCAGGCAGAGCCAGGCTGCCAGCACCCAGCGGCTCAACGTGGCGCGCCCGCCAGCAGCGAGCGGCAGCGCTGCCGCGACGAGGATCAGCGCATATCCGAGCAGGAGCAGCGGCTGCTGCGTGAACAACAGCGGGTTTTGCAGCCGAGGAGCGAGCCCGCGGCCGTCGACCAGCTGCCATTGCAGGCGCTCGAACGGCGGCGCACCTAACGTGGACCACGCGAGCGTGCCACACACCGCCACGGCGAGCGCCGCCAGGCTCCACGCACGCGGCGCGCGCGCGGTGGGAGTAGCGAGAGCTGTTGCACAGGCACAGAGCAGCAGCGCAAACGCGAGACGGCGCCCGGCGGCTCCTGCGAACAACGCTCCCGCCTTGTACAGCGTCGGCAGATTCGTTGTTGTGTGCTCGGCGACGTACTTGAGCGACAGGTCGCTGCGCACCAGCGCCAGCGCGAGGCCTAACGTGGCAAGGGCGGTGAGGACGAAGATCCAGGGAAGTGAACGAGCCGCAGCCGATGCCAGCGCCTCGCGGCGACCATACGCGCCTACTGTACTCCCGATGACCGCGAACAGTGCGACGAAGAGCGCCGCATACAGCGCCAGTTCGGCAAGAGTCGTCAGGAACCCTCTTTCCGCAGCGCCGCGCCGCGCACCTGCTCCATGATGCGGTCCAGATCGCGCTCGACGCGCTCGCGCTCATCCGTCGGCCAGGGACCCTGGTGTGCTTGCAGCTCGCGGATCTGCTGCATCATCTCGTTGATAAGAAGCCGCAGCAGGTCGTTCTTTCGGCGCTCGGGATATGCCGCTTCCGACATGGCGACCAATATGATGCCTCAGCCTTCAAAACGCAGCGCTTTTTCGTTAGCGGTTCGTTCAAAAAAGCGTTAGGGGCAAAGGCCATTCGGATCGAGCGGATAGGCGAAGCAACTGCTTGGCCGGCTCACCACATGTGATAAACGTCGCTCGGTTGACCGCTCGCGCTCTGGACTTCCGCCCCTCCGTGTCATCCGAATAGCTATCGGTCTTGCCGCTCGATGCGGCGAAAGTCGTACGGTGGATAGTGTACCGCGCGATCCGTCACGATCGCGGTGATCAACTCCGCGGGCGTCACATCGAACGCAGGATTGAGCGCGGTCACGCCTAACGGCGCCGATGGTGCACCCAGAAATGCTCGTACCTCGTTAGGATCGCGCGCCTCGATCGGAATGCTCTCGCCCGACGCCATCTCCCGGTCGATCGTTGACGTGGGTGCGGCGACGTAGAAGGGCAGTCCGTGATGTCGAGCGAGCACGGCGAGCGCGTACGTTCCGATCTTGTTGGCGACGTCGCCGTTGGCGGCGATGCGGTCGGCGCCGACAATGGCGAGGTCGATCTTCCCGGCTCGCATGAGAGAAGCGATGGCACCGTCAGTCGCCACCGTAACTGGAATCCCGGCGCGTTCGAGCTCCCAGGCCGTGAGCCGGCTTCCCTGGAGGAGCGGCCGCGTTTCGCTGGCGATGACCTGGACGGCGCGTCCGGCCTCCTGCGCCAGGTAAATCGGGGCGAGTGCCGTCCCGATTCCGGTCGTCGCGAGCGCTCCGGCGTTGCAGTGGGTGAGCACTCGCGCTCCATCTGTGAGAAGAGACAGAGCGAGCTCGCCGATGCGGCGACACATCGCGATGTCGTCGGCGTGCAGCGCGTCAGCGGTGCGTCGTAACGCAGTGGCGACGCCTAACGGCTCGCCAGGCGTGCTGGCAGCGCACGCCAGCATCCGATCGATCGCCCATGCGAGGTTCACGGCCGTCGGCCGAGTCGCGCGCAGTCGCTCTGCGGCCGTCTCCAGCTCGCGATCGAAGGCGTCGCGCGGGAGCTCGACGCGGCGCTGCATGACACACGCGAGACCCATCGCGGCAAAGACGCCGATCGCCGGCGCTCCGCGCACCGCCAGCGTTCGGATCGCACCGCAGAACTCGTCAAGCATGGCGATATCGCGCTCGACCAGGCGCTCGGGCAGCTCGCGCTGGTCGATAATGCGAACAGAGCGACCGTCGTTAGACCAGCGAACGGACTTGATGGGAGACCTGTTGGACATGAACCTCAACCGAAGCTGTTAGCCATCGGCTGACGGCTGACAGCAGCAAACCAACACACGTATTCAAAACTTTCCTCACAAAATACATTGAACCAGCCTACTTCGACCTGCTCGCTTCCATGACCTACTCCTCTCTCACGTTCCATGTCGCAGACCGCGTGGCGACAATCACTGTCAATCGCCCGGACAAGCTCAATGCGCTCAACGCGGCGACACTCACGGAGCTGGAACGTGCGATCGACGAGGCGTGCGCGCGATCTGACGTCGGTGGCGTCATTCTCACTGGTACGGGGCGCGCGTTCGTCGCCGGCGCGGACATCAGCGAGCTCTCGCACCTCACGCCGCTCTCGGCGAAGCAGAGCGCGCTGCGCGGTCAGGGCGTGTTTCGCAAGTTCGAGCTGTCGCCCAAACCTGTCATCGCGGCCATCAACGGCTTTGCGTTAGGCGGTGGTTGCGAGCTGGCGCTGGCCTGTCACGTGCGAATCGCCGCTGAAGGCGCAAAGTTCGGACAGCCGGAAGTGAAGTTAGGCATCTGCGCCGGATATGGCGGATCGCAGCGGCTACCGCGCATCGTCGGGCGTGGTCGCGCGCTGCAGTTGCTTCTCACCGGCGAAACGATCGACGCACAAGAAGCATATCGCATCGGACTCGTCAACAAGGTGACCGGGAACGAGGAGTTGCTCCCAGCGACGCACACGATGCTGAAGCAGATGCTCGCGAATGCTCCACTCGCGCTTGCCTACTCCATCGAGGCCGTGGACCGCGGGCTCGACGTGCCGATGCAAGACGGCCTGAATCTCGAAGCGAACCTGTTTGGACTTCTCTTCGGGACGAGCGACGCCGCCGAGGGAACCCGTGCGTTCGTCGAGAAACGCGCGGCGCAATTCACCGGCGCGTAAGCAGCGAATCGATGGATGTGGCCGTGGCGGATCGAGCCGCAGCACGCGACACGCGGGATGTCTCCCTCGTCTCGTTAGGCGCTCGCCAGTTTCGCAATCTGGCGCGCGTCGAGCTGGAGCTGCCCCCCGAGGGCATCGCGATCGTCGGCGACAACGGGCATGGCAAGACCAACCTCCTCGAAGCCATCGCCTATTTCGCGGTGATGCGCTCCGTGCGCGGTGTGCGGGACCGCGACCTCGTGCGCTTTGGTGAGAAGGCCTTTTCGCTCACCGCAGTGGCCGAGGGCGCCGCAGCCAGCCTCGGCGCCGGCGAGGTACGCATCACGGTCGGATTCGAGAGCGGCCCGGGTGCGGCGCGCAAGCAGGTCAGCGTGGACGGTGTGCACGTAGCGCGGCTGGCCGACGCCTTCGGGGCGATTCCATCAGTCGTGATAGCGCCGCGCGACGTCGCGCTCGTGGCCGGCGCACCAGGAGAACGGCGCCGCTATCTCGACGTGCTCCTGGCTATGACCGACCGGCGCTATCTCACCGCGCTGCAGCGCTACCGCGCTGCGCTGGTTAGGCGCAACGCGACGCTGCGTCGTGCTGCCATGCGCTCGGACACGCGGCGCGAGACCGGCGACGAGATCGCCGTATGGGACGGCGCGCTGGCCGAGTCGGGCGCGACGATTCGGGCGGCCCGCGCGCAGTGGCTTCACGCCAACGCCGCGCGCATCGCCGCGTTCTGCGCGGCCATCGGCGAACGGGAGCGCGTGAGCGTGCGATACGCCGCCAGGCCTGAAATGCCAGCCGAGGCGCAGGGCCCGGGAGAGGAGGACGTGTTGCGCGAGCAGCTCGCGCACGCGCTGGCGGAAGATCGTGCGCGCGACGTCCGGCGGCAGTTGACGCACGCGGGTCCGCATCGCGACGACCTGACAATTTCGTTAGGTGGCCACGCGCTGCGGCTCGTCGGTTCAGCGGGGCAGCAGCGCACGGTTGCCATCGCGTTGCGGCTCGCGGCCCGGGAGACGATCCGCGACGCGACCGGTCGCCTTCCGATCATGTTGCTCGACGACCCGTTCGCCGAGCTGGATGCGACGCGCACTTCGCGCATCCTGGACGTGTTGCGCGGCACAATCGGCGCGGGGTACGGACTGGGCCAACTCGTCATTGCGATCCCGCGCGTCGCCGAGCTGCCGCCCGAGCTGGCACCGCTGCGTCGCCTAACGATTCACGACGGAGTGCTCGGCGAAGCATGAAGCGCGATAAGAAGCCGGAACGCGTGCACGAGGTGCTCGATCGCGTGCTGCAGCAGGGCGGCTTCGCCGGGAGGCTGCAGCAGAGCCGTGTCGTCGATGAGTGGCCGCAGCTCGTCGGGGATCACATCGCGAAG
>DATBKN010000313.1:0-3523 GCA_036555845.1 Gemmatimonadaceae bacterium
TATCGCGCAGAACAGTGACTATTTGATGTGTCGCTCCAACGCGTTAACGAACCATGGAGGTTGGGGCGTGTAAATTCATACTCACCCCCCAATCAGGAGATTGATGGGAGATGTCGGCAATCAGCACTAGAACAAAACTGGTCGGAGCAACGATCGGCGCGTTTGCCTGCGGCCTCGTGTTCGCTTCCGGTCTCGATCTTACGCGCTTCGGGTATGCGCAGCAGAGTCGAACGGCGACGACGCAGCAAGTCTCCAACACGACAGCAGCCCCGCCAGCGTCAGTAGCAGCATTGAACGCGAGTTTCGTCGATCTGGCGGAGCGCCTAACGCCGGCGGTCGTCTCGATCGAGGCGGCCCGTAACGTTCAGCAGTCGTCGCGTCAGCAGTCGCCACGCACGCCGCGCGGATTCGAAGAGTTCTTCGATCAGTTCGATCCGCGGCAGCGGCAGCAGCCCGCGCAGGCGAGCGGCTCGGGCTTCATCGTCTCGCGCGACGGCTACATCCTCACGAACAACCACGTCGTGGCTGACTTCGATCAAGTGCGCGTAACGCTCACCGACCGGCGCTCATTCGATGCCAAGGTGATCGGGCGCGATGCCACGACCGACGTCGCTGTTCTCAAGATCAGCGGCAACAATCTTCCCGTTGCCGCGTTAGGTGACGATTCCAACGTCCGTATCGGGGAGTGGGTATTGGCCATCGGTAATCCGTTAGGCCTCGACTTTACCGTCACGGCGGGCATCATCTCGGCGAAGGGCCGTGGTGGCAACGATCTGCCGGGCTTGAACGGCGGCGATTACGGCATCACGGACATGCTTCAGACCGACGCGGCGATCAACCCCGGCAACTCAGGTGGGCCGCTCGTGAACATCCGCGGTGAGGTCATCGGCATCAACGCGGCGATCGCGAGCAACACCGGGCTCTACTCGGGCTACGGCTTTGCCATTCCGATTACGCTGGCGAAGACCGTCATGGACGATATCCTCGCCCACGGCCGCGTTAGGCGAGCCGTCCTCGGCGTGCAGATCGGTGAGGTCAGCGAAGCGACGGCCAAGCGCGCCAAGTTGGACGAGATCGCCGGCGTGCTGGTGACCGGCTATCCAGAAGGCGTCGATAGCCCGGCTCGTCGCGCGGGAATCGAGCTGGGCGATGTCATCGTCAAGGCAGACGGCAAGCGCGCCGATCACGTGAGCACGCTGCAGCGCATCATTCGCAACTTCGAGCCAGGTCAGAACGTGTCGCTCGAGATCGTGCGCGGCGGTGAGCACAAAACACTCAGCGTGAAACTGGCCGAGGCACCGACAAGCACGCCGCAGGTTGCGCGTGAGAGTGAAGCACGTGGGAGCAAAGAAGGGGTCATTTACGACAGGCTCGGTATCAGCGTGGAGCCAGTGTCCGATAATTTTGCACGTGAGTACGAGATTCCCGCTGATCATCGTGGCGTGCGAGTTGGGGAGGTCTCTCCCACGAGCTCTGCCCGCGCCAGCCTGCAGCCGCAACTCGACATCATCGAAGCCGTGCTCTACCCGACACCGCGCAAGAACGTTCGGACGGTCGAGGACGTGAGCTCGGTGCTCGAGCGACTGAAGCCCGGTGATGTCGTAAGCCTCCTCGTGTACAACGTCCGTGTGAAGGGGACGCGAGTGGTGGATATCGAGTTAGGCGGGCGTTAGGCAGCCGCTCATCAGCAGTACAATCGGCCGGCGCTCACTACGGATCGCCGGCCGATTCGCTTTTTGGCCTAACGCCGACGGCTCCAACTAAAGCTCTCAGACGCCAGCTGGCAGCGATGCAGCTGTCAGCGAACGTTGACAGCCTGCGACGCGAATCGACGAAGACGCGAGGAGAACGCTTGCTGTCAGCTTCGAACTGCTTCCTGGCAGCCGTCAGCTTTAGTTAGTTTTTGCCTACGCGAATGTGGCGGAATTGGCAGACGCACTGGACTTAGGATCCAGCGGGGAAACCCATGGGGGTTCGAGTCCCCCCGTTCGCATCGACAACCAGGGATCAGGGGTTGGGGTTTGGGGTTAGGTTAGCACGATGGAATTGCACGTCATTAACGGCCTGCCGGTTGTCGTCGACAATTCGCGACCCGATATCGCCACGAGCGACGTACTCGAGCGATTTGGCGAGGCGATTGAGCTGATCGCGCGCTATCAGCCGTGGCGCTTGCGACACCTCCGGCGCGACGTGCGCGAGTTTCGTATCGTTCGCTTCCCCAGCCGGGGTGCGTTCATGCCTGCCGAGCGTGCGATCATCACGGAGCTGACATTCCTGGCGCGGCGCGACATCTCGCCGGCGCCCATCGCCGCGTCGATCCTGCACGAAGGGATGCACGCGCGCATCCAAGCGATGGCGCTCGCAGACGAATCACGCGATAGCGCGCGAGAGGAGCGCATCTGTCGCCGCATCGAGCTGAGTTTCGGAGAGGCACTCCCGGAGACGTTAGGCGCTCCTGTCGTCGAACGCGCCGCGTGGGCGCTTGGGCTTGACGACGAAGACGTTGCTCCCCGGGTGGACTGGGCCGAGGCTACGCGACGACAACACGCGGTCGATCGCGAGGCGCGCGAGCGCAAGGCGTAGCAAAGGTCAAGGTTCGGGGGTTAGGCAACTGATCTTGCGATGATGGGTAACTACCTCTCATTTCGAGACGACCTTACTCGCAGTCGGCGGGGCGGTGACTGTTGGATGCGGCGCCGCGCAATTTCCGGGCGTTGACTCTCAGCACCCATCAAGGAGGCTTGAGTGAAAGCAGCGTGGGTTCTTCTGATCGCTCTGAGCGGTACGAGCGGCTGTTACAAGTACGTGGCCGCCGAGCCTTCCTCCCTTTCAACCGGGCGCGAAGTAGCGATCGACCTATCGTCGGCGGGTACGGTCAACGTCAGGCCGGCAATCGGCGATTTCGTAAGCCGTGTAGAAGGAACAGTCACCCAGTCGAGTAGTTCAGGAATCACTCTCGCGCTGCATGCCGTCCGGCGCCGAGGCGAAGTGGCGTCGTCCACGTGGAAGGGCGAAAGCCTGGAGCTGGCCTCCGGCGACATCGCGGCAGTGCGAACCAAGGAGTTTTCAAAGAGTCGGACAACGGCTTCAGCGGTTGCGTTAGGCGGCTTGGGTGTTGGCCTTGTGATAGCCCTCGCCAAGGCCGTCGGACTTCTCGAGAACAGTGGCGGCAGCGGCAAGCCGATCCCGCCCCCCTAACGCGAGCGCTCGACGGCGTCGGACAAAAAAAAGGGGCCGTCCCTTTCGGACGGCCCCTTTGCGTGCACCTACTCTTTCGCCGTTACTGGCAAACCGGCGTTCCAGTCACCTGAGCATTCGCTTCGCGTTCGATGCGCGGAATCGGAAGCAGGCAGCCGGTCTTGCTCGCCGCGATAGATGTACCCACCCAGCGCGGGTCCTTCACGCCGAACCGATACATGTCATTGAGCCGGCGACCCTGGAAAACAAGGTTGATCCGGCGCTCCCACTTCAGCAGCTCCAAACGGGTCGGTCCAGCCCCCGTATACGCCGCCTTCCCGTCCAA
>DATBKN010000314.1:0-22753 GCA_036555845.1 Gemmatimonadaceae bacterium
TCGTTCGATCTCAAAGCGGCGATGGGTTTCGCGCGCGACATGAATCCCATGATCCAGTTCTTCGTGACGTCGTCGACGAGCGGCGAGGGACTGGACGACTGGATGCAGTTTCTCCGCGAGCGAGTGCGTCGCGTGGCTAAACGACAGCTGGCGCACAAATGAGTGACGCTGTGACGACGGTGCAGCGCGCCGGCTTGCTCGTGCGCGTCAAGGGCGTCGTGCAAGGCGTCGGCTTCCGGCCGTTCGTGCATCGACTCGCCATGCGACACTCGCTCGATGGATGGGTACGCAACCGGTCCGACGGCGTCGAGATAGCGATCGAAGGCGACCACGCGGAACTGGACGCCTTCGTACTCGAGTTGCGAGCCGAAGCTCCACCGCTGGCGCGCATCGACAACCTGGATACCGAGGTGCGGTCACCTAACGAGCCGTCCGGTTTCCGCATCATCCGCAGCGACGACGTGTCAGGGCAGCGGCAGCCCGTCGCGCCCGACGTGGTGCTGTGCGACGAGTGCGAGCGCGAGTTGCGCGACCCGACGAATCGGCGCTACCGCTATCCCTTCATCACGTGTACAGACTGTGGGCCACGCTACTCCGTGATCGAACGCATGCCATACGATCGCGAACGCACGAGCATGCGCGCGTTCACGCTCTGCTCCGCCTGCCAGCTTGAATACGACACCCCAGGTGACAGGCGCTATCACAGTGAGACAAACAGTTGCGCGCAGTGTGGGCCACGGCTTCAGCTGCTGACATTGCGTGGTCGCGAGTGCTGGGATGAGGCCGCGCTCGGCGAGGCAGCGCGGCTGCTGTTGAACGGTGCCATCCTCGCATTGCGCGGCCTGGGCGGCTTTCATCTCGCTGTTGATGCGACGAACGAAGCCGCGGTACTGCGGCTCCGCCGCGCGAAGCATCGCGATGCGAAGCCGTTCGCCGTGATGGTTCGCACTCTCGCCGAGGCGCGCGAGATCGCCGACTTCGATACAGCGGAAGCCGATCTCATCATGTCGCGCGAGCGGCCGATCGTCGTCGTGCAACAGCGCGCCGGCACTCAGATCGCGCGCTCGGTGGCACCCGACCTGACAAGCGTGGGCGTGATGCTGGCTTACACACCCATGCATCACCTGCTGCTTGATCTCGTTAGGCGCCCGCTCGTGATGACCAGCGGCAACGCGAGCGACGAGCCGATCTGCGCAGCTTCAGCCGAAGCGCTCATCAAGCTGCGCGACATCGTCGATGCGTTCCTCGTGCACAACCGCGAGATCGTCGCGCGCGTGGATGATTCCGTGATGCGCGTTGCCGATCAGCATCCGCTGTTTCTGCGCCGCGCGCGCGGCTTTGCGCCGCTGCCTGTCCGTTTACCGATCAGCGCGACACGGCCAATACTCGCTGTCGGCGCACACCTCAAAAACACAATCACGGTGGCACAGGACTGCGACGCGTATGTAAGCCCGCACATTGGCGATCTCGACACCCTCGAGACGCTGCAACATTTTCGCGCAGTCGTCGATCGCATCGCGCGGCTGCATCGCATCGAGCCGCAGGCGATCGCGCACGACATGCACCCCGGTTACGTCTCTACCGCCGAAGCGAAGCGCATGGGTGCGCCACAGCTGATCGCCGTGCAGCACCATCACGCGCATATCGCTGCGGTCTGCGCCGAACACGAAGTCACTGAGCCGGTGATTGGTGTGGCGTTCGACGGTACAGGGTATGGCGAGGACGGGACGGTCTGGGGAGCGGAGCTTCTCATCGCCGATCTCGTCAGGTACGAACGCGTCGGCCACCTGCGAGCGGTGCCGCTTCCTGGAGGGGAGCTGGCCGTGCGCACGCCGTGGCGGTCGGCGATGGGTTACCTCTCGCGCGACTGGGCGATGGAGCCGGCATTCGCCAGAGCGTTCGCCGGCGTGCCCGCGCGCGAGCTGGAGCTGGCAAGGCGCCAGACGGAGCGTGGGCTCAATGCGCCGCTCGCGTCTTCGATGGGCCGTCTCTTCGACGCCGCTGCCGCCGTTCTGGGCGTTAGGCAGACCACGCGCTTCGAGGGGCAGGCCGCCATGCAGCTGGAGGCGCTCGCGGGCGACTATGCTGCGCGCCCGCTGCCGTTTCCCTCGTACGTCGAAAGCGGCCGCCGCGTGCTCGATCCGCTTCCCTTGCTGCAGGCGCTGGGTGAGAGCTATGCCCGCGGCGCGAGCCAGGCATCGCTCGCGGCGGCCTTCCACGAGAGCGTCGCGCAGGCCACCGTGCGCGTCGTCCGCGAGATCGGCGCCGAGCGCGGGATCAGCGTAGTCGCGTTAGGCGGCGGCACGTTCCAGAACGCTCGACTCCTCGGGTCGCTCGTGAAGCGGCTCGAGGCTGTACAGCTCCGAGTGCTGACACCACGCGCGCTGCCGGCCAACGATGGCGCGATCAGCTATGGCCAGGCTGCCGTCGCGGCGGTTCGGCTGGCATTGGTAAGTAACTGACGGGAGGATCTTATGTGCCTTGGCATTCCTGGACGCATCACCGAGATCCACGATGACAACGGCGTGGCCATGGGAACCATCGATTTTGGTGGCGTGCGCCGCTCGGTGTGTCTCGCGTACGTTGCAGACGAGGTCGCGCCGGGTGATTACGCGCTGATCCACGTCGGCTTCGCCATCGCGAAGGTCTCCGAAGACGAGGCCAAGCGCACTTTTGCGCTGCTCGAGGAGATGAGTCAACTCGACGAGCTGGAGTGGCTGGGCGAAATCGCGCGCACGAACGCCGCGGAGTTGACGGCGCCCGTAGAGGGAGAGCGGGAGGGCGTGCGATGAAATACTTGAGCGAATACCGCGACGCGAAGATCGCCAAGGCACTGGCACGGCGCATCCGCGCGACCGCGAGCCGGCGCTGGGTGATGATGGAAGTGTGCGGTGGTCAGACGCATACGATCGTTAGGCAGGGGATCGACGAGCTGGTCGGCGATGCGGTCGAGATGATCCATGGGCCAGGTTGCCCGGTCTGCGTGACGCCCCTCGAGCAAATCGACCGCGCCGTCGCGCTCGCGGCGCGCCCCGACATCATCTTCACATCATTCGGCGATATGCTGCGCGTCCCCGGGAGCGAATGCGACCTGCAGCAGGTCCGCGCGCGCGGCGGCACGATCCGCGTCGTGTATTCGCCGCTCGACGCCGTGGATCTGGCGCAACGCTATCCCGACAAGCAGGTCGTCTTCTTCGCTGTTGGCTTTGAGACGACGGCGCCCGCCAACGCCATGGCGGTCTGGCGCGCGCACCAGTTAGGCGTGCGCAATTTCTCCATGCTCGTGTCCCACGTCACGGTGCCGCCGGCGATGCTCGCCCTGCTCGCCGCGCCGGATAACCGCGTGCAGGCCTTCCTCGCCGCGGGGCATGTCTGCACGGTGATGGGTTGGGAAGAGTACGAACCGATCGCGGAACGCTACCACATACCGATCGTTGTCACGGGCTTCGAGCCAGTGGACATCCTCGAAGGCATGCTGCTCGCGGTGAGGCAGCTGGAGAAGGGCGAGGGACGCGTCGAGAATCAGTACGTGCGGTCTGTGCGCCGCGAAGGGAACGTCGCGGCGCGCAAACTCGTCAGGCAGGTGTTCCGCCTCACGGACCGCCAGTGGCGCGGTATCGGCGAGATCCCCGCGAGCGGTCTTGCCATCCGCGAAGAGTACGCCGATTTCGACGCCGAATTGCGATTCGGCCTGCAGGACATCCACGCCACGGAGCCAACCGAATGCCGTGCTGGTGACGTGTTGCGCGGCAAGATCAAGCCTAACGAATGCGCCATGTTCGGCACCGTCTGCACGCCTATGCACCCGCTCGGCGCGCCGATGGTGTCCACTGAAGGCGCCTGTGCCGCCTACTTCACAGCCGGACGTTTCCGAAAGGCAGCGACCGCGGGAGGCGTCGCATGAGCCAGTCGGTTTTTACGGACGGATTGGTCTGCCCCGCTCCGATCGCCGAACAGACTCACGTCTTGTTAGGTCACGGCTCGGGCGGCAAGCTGAGTGCCGCGCTGGTGCGTGATTACATCCTGCCGCACTTCGCCAACACCACGCTGCAGGAGCTTGGGGATGCCGCGATCGTTGACATCGGGTTCTCCCGGCTCGCGTTCTCCACAGACGCTTTCGTCGTCAATCCGCTCGAGTTTCCTGGCGGCGACATCGGCGTCCTCGCCGTGCACGGCACCCTCAACGACCTGGCTATGATGGGCGCCGAGCCGCGTTACATCGCCGTGAGCCTCATCCTCGAGGAAGGGTTCGAGCTCGGTAGGCTCCAGCGCATCATCGCATCGATGGCGCGAGCAGCGACAGCCGCGCACGTGACGATCGTCACGGGGGACACAAAAGTCGTCGAACGTGGAAAGGCTGACGGTCTATTCATCACCACAACGGGCATCGGCGTCTGCGACTCCGACTTTCGCACGTCGCCAACGCAGGCGCGCGTCGGCGATGCTGTGCTCATCAGCGGCCCGATGGGAGCACACGGCATGACGATCATGTCGGCGAGAGAAGGACTTGGACTCGACACCGAGCTCACAAGCGACAGCGCCAATCTGTATCCGCTCGTTAGGCATCTTCGGCGCGCCGTCGGAGACGATCTTCACGTCATGCGCGACCCGACCCGGGGCGGCGTCGCGAGCGCCGTGAACGAGATAGCTGCGGCGTCGCGCGTCGGCATCGAGCTGCTCGAAGAAACCTTGCCGATCGATCCGGTGGTGTCGGCCGCCTGCGAGATGCTCGGTCTCGATCCGCTGTATGTCGCCAACGAAGGTGTACTCGTGGCGTTCGTCCCGGAGTCACGCGCCGACGCAGCGCTCAGCGCGCTGCGAACGCATCCGCTCGGAGCGCGCAGTTGCCAGATCGGTCGCGTCGTCGAGGACAATGCGGGAAGTGTGTGGATGCGTACGACGATCGGCGGTTCGCGACTCGTCGATCTGCTGCCGGGCGATCAGCTGCCGCGCATCTGTTGAGTGAGGACACTGGGCGCTCACAATTCGAGCGCCCAGTATCCGTACTCGGCTCACGGAGTGATCTGTCCCATGAACCTAACGCTGCGGAGAACCGCACCATCCGCAGGCTTGAAATTCCAGGTGCTCATGGCTTCGATCTTGTAGTCGACGACGCTGCCGAGCTGCACTCCGTACAGGCTCTCGTTCCAGCCGGCAAGGCCGGTAAGCACAGGGGTGCGCAACTCGTAGTTCGGTGAAGTCGCGAGCGGCGTCTGCGCGAAGTGCATAACGATCGCACGCTGCTGCGCTGCTTGTACGAACGTAGCATCGAGCCTGCCGCCGTAGAATGTGGTGGCTTGACCGACGTTGGCGCGCGCGCGCAAACGAACCACCGGTTGCGTCGCGTACACGTCCACGAATGGGAACGGAATCAATGGCCCGAACGTGAGCGTAAACGGTGCGATGTCGCGTCGGTACGCGACCACCTCACGGTTATGGTCGTCCGAAGCCTCGACGCCCTGCAAGTCGCCGGCAATGAGGCGACTGGCCGGGAGACCATAGTAGGTTCGCTCAGTCACGGGGGAATTGAGATCCATACTGACCGGGGTGGACGTTCCATTCGCGGAGGCGAGAATTCCGGACAGCTCCACCGTGGCCCCGCCAGTTCCGCTCAGGGTGACGGACGCGCTCACCGGATCGAACGCCTCGGCGGACGCAAAGTCGAGGACGGGAAGCGTGCTGCCGTTAGGCGCGTTGATTGCGCGCCGTACGATGAACTTGTTCGGTGTGATACCGAAGTCGTCGTCCGTGCCCTGCTGCACCGTGAAACGCGCTGCCAAGAGATCACGCACCGCATCGGGTACAGCGGTCAGCATAAAGCTGGTCGACGCGCCGGGTTCGCCCAAGTACCGTGACGTTCCGAGGACGATTCCGTACGCGTCCTGCGCCGCGACATTGGCCACCGTGCCGCTCACGGTCTTGTTCGCCGCAGGGCCGCACTGCTCGTCCGCGAAAACCTGCAGCTCGCTCACGCTACCATAGTAGACATGCGTGGTGTACCCGGAGACCGTATTCGTCTGGGCTCGAATCGCAGTCCATGCATTCGAGCTGCGCGCCTTGTCGGACGTCGGTGGAATGAACTCCGGCAGGACGAAGGCAACGACAGCCTGCGACGACGAGATCCCGGTCGTATAGCTTCCGTCGCCGGCAGGTGATACGACGGCGTACGGGCTCGTGCCGTCCATATAGGCGAAGAACACGGGCTGCGGAACCGCTCCACAGAAGCGCCAGACGATATTGGTGCTGGTCTTCACAATCGTTAGGTGCAGCGTGGTCGTTTGTTCCGGGAAGCCGCTGGCGGTCGCGTGGACCGTGGCTGCGCTGTACTGCGCCGCGACACTCGCAGGCGCCGAGACCGAGAGGATGACTTGGTCTCCAGTCGTGCTCTGTGGTGTGAAGACCGCATTCACGCCGGCTGGAATCCCTGTGATCGAGAAAGCGACGCTGGCGGTTAGGTTGCCGCGTCGAGTGATCGTATACTGGACTCGCTGCTCGGGGCCGCCGGCCAGCACATTCGTCGCGGCGTAGAGCGGAGAGACGGAGAATCCCGCCGTCTCCTGAACGATCAGCTGAAACGTTAGGCGGCGTTCGGGCTGGCCCTCGGCTTCGCCACGCAACGACATCGTGTAATTCCCGCCCGCGAGCGCCGCCGAAGCGATGAACGTCAGCGTTGCGGTCGTATTGCCGGGCACCGGGTTCGATGACTGGCTGATGGTCACACCCTGCGGGAAGTCCTCAGCCCAGAGCGTCACCGCGGTGGTAAAGCCAGGGGATCGGTGAATTGTGACGGTCGCCGTGGCCGTACCAGGCGCAATTAGGGTCACTGTACTCGGGTCGATCGACAGCGAGTAGCCACCGCCGGCACTCACGTCGAGCGTGAGCGCTGAGGTGCGATCTCCTATGCCGGATGCCGTTCCCTTCACAGTCAGCTGGTACTTCCCCGCCGGCACCGCCGCGCCGACGTCAATCGTTAGGTCCGCCGCGGCGCCCGTCGCTGGATTCGGCGAGAGAGTGGTGGTCATGCCGGACGGTGCTCCTTGGACAGCCAGACTCACGTTCCCCGTGAAGCCACCGGTGCGAACGACTGAGACCACACTGTGAGCCGAGGTCCCGACCGCGACTGCCAATGTGTCATCCGAGAGGACGAGATGAAAATCCGGGACGAGCTGCACGTTGCACTTGAGCGTGACGCGTTTTTCAGCCACGACGTCGCCCCAGGCTCTGATTGTCACCGAGTATTCCCCGGTACCGGCTTCATCACTGGCTCGCAGCGTTAGGGTGCTTTGCGTCGCGGAGCCGAAGATTGGTACTGGTTCAAATGTTGCCGTCACGTAACTCGGCAAGCCGTCCACGGAAAACAGGACCGCGCCTGTGTAGTTCCCACTGCGCGTGATTGTGATTCCGACAGTCGCCGACCCTCCCACAGGCACAGTGACCTGCGAGACGGTCGCACTGAGAGTGATCGCGAATTCAGGCTCGGTGATGTCGACGCCGTCGCCGCCACCGCCTTTGCATCCAACGATCAGCGCTGCCGCGCAGGGGACGAATAAGTTGCGGTACTGCATGGATCCCCACGCTCCAGGGCGCCGCTTATTCTTTCATCTTCGAACGCGCGTGATCGCTACGACCGACGCCCCAATGACGCAGTGTCACCGCGGGCTCGACGCTGTAATGTGGCCCGCGCGGCGGCCTCAACGATCGGGCGTTACGCGCAACGTTGTAATGGATTCCCGCACGCACGCAAGGCGAGCCCGCGCCGCAATGCAGTGTCCGGGATCGCCCGCGCCTGACGTCAGCAACGAGCGGACGGAACGACTACGACTCTCCTGATGGGCGCGGGATTGGCTTCGGCACAGGTTCCTGCTGTAGTCGAGGTCTCAATCATCCGCTCGGAGGTTCACCGTGAACGCCAACCTGTTTGCCATGAATGAAGGAGGGCTGGACCGCACGCTTCGCGTTGTCCTCGGCCTCGCGCTCATCTCGCTCGCCCTCGTCGGGCCCAAGAGTGTATGGGGCTGGATCGGCGTGCTTCCGCTCATCACAGGGTTAAGCGGATTCTGTCCTCTGTACCGCGTGCTCGGCTTGAACACATGCTTCAAACCACGCGCGCGCTGAGGATCGCGACATGCTTGACGAGAACAGCAATAGTCCCATCGTCGTCACGCACGATGCCGGTGCGCGCTTCACCGTACAGGTGCGATCGCACCGTCTGATCGTCGATCAGCCGCATTCTGGCGGCGGCGAGGATAGCGGTCCCATGCCAATCGAGCTCCTCGGCGCATCGTTAGGTTCGTGCATTGCGTTCTATGTGCAGAAATTCCTCCAGTCGCGCGAGCTGCCATCTGCGGGAATGCGCGTCGAGGTAGAGCAACGTTCAGAGCGCAAGCCCAGCCGCGTGGCTGAATTCATCGTGCGGGTCGTCCTGCCCACGCCGATCCCAGGCGCGTACGCGGAGATGCTCGAACGCGTCGCACGCAGCTGTCCGGCGCACAACACGTTGGAACGCTCCGCGCGCGTGCATGTCAGCATCGAGACGCCAGCGCTGGCGGCTGCCTAGCGCTGAGAAATCCCATAAGCGTGCGCGTGGACCGCAAACAGGAGGATCGCTGACGGCATCGCGATGTTCCCCTGACTTCGCGACGCCTGCATAACGCTCATCTTTCGTGTACAGCTCACAGGAGGTGAGTATGGCACTCGTCAAGAGACGTGCCCAGTTTCCCATGTGGGATCCATTCGCGGAAGTCGAGATGATGCCGGCAATGCGGCGGTTCTTCGAAGGACTGGAGCCGCTTCCCGGGATGAAGGAACGAGTGGGATGGATGCCCATCGTGGATGTCGCCGAGACGCCCGAGGAGGTCGTGATGACAGCCGAGCTTCCGGGACTGACAGCGAAGGACGTTAATGTTCATGTGGAGAACGGCGTCCTGACGCTGTACGGCGAGAAGAAGGAGACGAAGGAGGAAGCGGATGAGAAGCGGCACTACCACCTGTTCGAGCGCTTCTATGGTGAGTTCCGCCGCACGTTCACGCTTCCCCGCGCAGTGAACGCGGACAAGGTGACCGCCACATTCGAGAACGGCATCCTAACGATTCGTATGCCCAAGACGGCAGAAGCGAAAGGACATATCGTTCCGGTCGTCACCAAGTAGTACGCGTTAGGTCTCCGCGTAGCAGCCGGCGCCGGGCGGCGCCGGCTGTCTCATTCAGAGAAGGTATTTACCCGACAAATCTTTCCTGAGAACACCGACAGGTCGCACTCTGGCGAATGGATATAATTGTCGAGCGTCGAGCGTTCGCTCGGCGAGATGGATAGATGACTCGCCGGTTGGCGAGTCCTTCGCGGGAGCGTTATGAGTCGCTTTCGAGACCGTCGGGAGGCTGGGCGCATTCTTGGGCGCCGGCTCTCCAAGTACGTGGGTCGTTCGAATGTGATCGTACTGGGGCTCCCGCGCGGCGGCGTGCCGGTCGCATATGAAGTTGCGCACGCGCTCGGCGCGCCGCTGGATGTCTTTATCGTGCGAAAGATCGGACACCCGTGGAATGAGGAGCTTGCGCTGGGTGCGATCGCGAGCGGTGGAGTGGAGATTCTGGATCGCGATTTCGCTCACCAGTTAGGCACGAGGGACGAACAATTGAACCGCATCGTCGCGCGCGAGCAGGTCGAGCTCGAACGTCGCGAGTGGCTGTATCGCCGTGATCGGCCATTCCCCGATCTTGCGGGTAAAACGGCCGTTGTTGTCGACGACGGCCTCGCCACAGGTGCGTCGATGCGCGCCGCGGTCCAGACGCTACGATCCTACCATCCGGCGTCGATCGTAGTCGCCGTACCAGTCGCGTCGCGTGAGGCGTGCGCTCGCATTTCGCAAATGGCGGACGAGTGTGTGTGCGTCATGACGCCCGAGCCGTTTTACGGAGTCGGCGCTTGGTACGACGACTTTTCGCATACGTCCGATGGCGAGGTGATGGAACTACTGGAGGGCGCGGCTGATGGCGCCCGGGAAACCGTCGGCCTGTAGTCGAGGCACCGCCTAACGCGCGGCGAGACGTTGGATTCCTCCAATCTGTGCCGGGTAGTTCGCACGGCGACGGCGTTGTAGGGGAAACCCCTGCGCTACCGCGATTGCTTCCCGACAACCGCAACGCGCGGGGTGGTCGAAATTCCGGGCAACGTTTCCAAACCCTGCGAGGGCGTTGAATGAGCGGGCCTCACACCGCGCCGGCGGACGCCGGCCATCTGGACACCTTCAGCTACGACGACGCGATCGTCCGCAAGTTCCTCTGGGCGACCATGATCTGGGGCCTCACCGGTTTTCTGGCCGGGCTGATTATCGCGCTCCAGATGGCTTACCCGGCGTTCAATCTTGCGCCGTGGTTTTCTTTTGGACGCTTGAGGCCACTGCACACGAATGCGGTGATCTTCGCGTTCGCTGGCAATGCAATCTTCACGGGCGTTTACTACTCGACGCAGCGCTTGCTCAAGGCGCGCATGTACTCGGACGCGTTGAGCCGGTTCCATTTCTGGGGGTGGCAGGCGATCATCGTCGCGGCAGCGCTCACGCTCCCGTTAGGCTTCACGCAGGCAAAGGAGTACGCCGAGCTGGAGTGGCCCATCGACATCGCGATCGCGATCGTCTGGGTGGTATTCGCGGTCAACTTCTTCGGAACCCTCGTTAGGCGGCGCGAGCGGCACATCTATGTCGCGATCTGGTTCTACATCGCGAGCATCATCACGGTTGCAATCCTGCACATCTTCAACAACCTGGCGCTCCCCGCCGGGATGTTGAAGAGCTACTCGATGTACGCCGGCGTGCAGGACGCGCTGATGCAGTGGTGGTATGGACACAACGCCGTCGCGTTCTTCCTCACGACGCCGTTTCTGGGGCTCATGTACTACTTCATGCCCAAGGCGGCGGAAGGACCGGTGTACTCGTACCGGCTGTCGATTCTGCACTTCTGGACGCTGGTATTCATGTACATCTGGGCGGGCCCGCACCATCTGCACTACACCGCGCTGCCCGAGTGGGCGTCCACGTTAGGCATGGTGTTTTCGGTCATGCTGTGGGCGCCGTCCTGGGGCGGCATGATCAACGGACTGCTCACCTTGCGCGGCGCATGGCACAAGGTCGCGGAAGATCCCGTGCTCAAGTTCATGGTCGTAGCGATCACGGGCTATGGCATGGCGACGCTGGAAGGTCCCACGTTGTCGGTCAAGAGCGTGAACGCACTGGCGCATTACACGGATTGGATCATCGCGCACGTGCACACCGGCGCGCTGAGTTGGAACGGGTTCCTCACGTTTGGGATGATCTACTGGCTCGCGCCACGGCTCTTCCAAACGCCGTTGCACAGCAAGCGGCTGGCGAACGCGCATTTCTGGATCGCGAGCTTCGGCATCATCCTCTATGTCATAGCGATCTACAGCGCGGGCGTTACGCAGGGCCTGATGTGGCGCGCCTTCGACGAGACTGGACGTCTGCAGTATCCCGATTTCGTCGAAACGGTGGCGCGGCTCGTCCCGATGTACTGGATGCGTGTCGCGGGGGGATCGCTCTACATCGTCGGCATGGTGCTGTTCATCTACAATATCCTGAAGACGTGGAAGAAGCGTCCCGTCACGTATGCGGTACCGGAGATCAAGGCCGCCCCGCTTGCCAGGAAGTACGTAGCGCCGGCAGCACCTCTCCCAGCGCCGGTGCCGGCGGGGGCTTGGGCGCGCTTCGTGAACCTAACGTGGCACCGGCCGCTCGAGCGATTGCCCATCACGTTTTCTGTACTCACGCTCCTGGCCGTCGTGGTCGCATCGCTCTTCGAGATCATACCGACGTTCCTCATCAGATCGAACGTCCCGTCGATCGCATCGGTCAAGCCCTACACGCCGCTCGAGCTTGCGGGGCGCGACCTGTACATCCGTGAAGGGTGTTTCAATTGCCACTCGCAGATGGTGCGACCGCTTCGGCACGAGACCGAGCGTTACGGTGAGTACTCCAAACCGGGCGAGTCGGTATATGAGCATCCCTTCCTCTGGGGCTCGCGGCGCATCGGACCGGACCTGGCGCGGGAAGGCGGCCTGAAGTCGGATCTCTGGCACGTTAGGCATTTCGAGGATCCGCGCGCCGTCAATGCGCAGTCGATCATGCCGTCCTACGGCCACTTCGTCCGGAATGACCTGAACTTCGACGGGATTCAGGCGCGCGTGGACGCGATGGCGATGCTGGGCGTGCCGTATGGCGACGCCATCAATCGTGCGCCCGAGTTGGCACGCACGCAGGCACGCGAGGTGGCCGCGTCAATCGTCGCGCAGGGCGGGCCGCAGGGGCTGGAACGAAAAGAAGTCGTCGCCGTGATCGCCTACCTGCAGCGGTTAGGCAAGGACATCCGGGTGCCGGCGCCTAACACAGTGGTTACGGGCGGAACGCGCACTGGCAGTGGAGCACGGCCATGAAGCTCTCCGACATCGTCAGCGCGGCCGGTCTCTCGTGGTACGCCGAGGTGGCGCTCGTGCTTTTCATGCTCGCGTTCGTGTTGGTCTTGTGGCGCGTGTTCAAGCCATCGCTGAAAGCGAAATACGAGCGCGCAGCGCGTCTGCCGCTTGACGACGAGCATTGTGAACCCCCACGCAACGGGACCGTCTGACCATGACCATGAATGACAACGAGCAACGACTGCTCGAGCACAGCTACGACGGGATACAGGAATACGACAATCCGCTGCCACGCTGGTGGGTCATCATCTTCTGGGCGACGATCGTCTTTTCGCTGCTGTACGTCGTGAATGTTCCCCTGTTCGGTCGCGGCAAGGGACGCATCGCCGACTACGAAGCGGACATGGCCGCGTGGCGGGCCGCGCACCCAATGCCGACGGACACATCGTCGGAGGAAGAGCTGGCGGCTATGGCGCAGGACCGCAATGTTATCACGTTAGGCAAACAGGTATTCAGCACCAATTGCTCGTCCTGTCATCGACCCGACGCGGGCGGAATGATCGGTCCGAACCTCACAGACGACTACTGGATTCACGGCGGAGCGCTCGCCGACATCCACAAGACGGTGTCGACCGGGGTGCTTGCCAAGGGAATGCCTGCCTGGGGGAAGCTCCTCAAGCCGGATCAGATCGATCAGGTCGTTGTGTACGTCGCGTCTTTACGCGGCAGCAATCCGCCGAACCCCAAGGCGCCTGAGGGCGTACCGCTCAAGCCATGACAGCCAGCGTGGCGCCGCTTCCGCCCAAACCCAAAGGGCGTGTCCTCCCAACGATGAACGAGGACGGCACTCGGCGCTGGGTACGACCGAAGCCGTCACAGGGAAAGTGGGCGACGCGCCGCAAGATCGTCGCGTATGCGTTGATGGCGATCTACCTCGCGATCCCGCATCTGCAGATGAACGGCAAGCCGCTCATCTTGCTGGATGCGCCGCGGCGAGAGTTCACGCTGTTCGGCTACACGTTCCTGCCGACCGACACGCTCCTCTTCATGTTGTTGTTAGGCACGATCGTCGTGGCGGTGTTCCTTTTGACCGCGCTTTTTGGGCGCGTCTGGTGCGGATGGGGCTGTCCGCAGACGGTCTGGATGGAGTTTCTTTTCCGGCCGCTCGAGCGCTGGATCGAAGGTGGTCGCATGGGATCGCTCAACATCGACAAGTCCGGGAATCATCTGCATCCGCGCCGGCTGCTCAAGTACGCGGTGTACGCTGTCCTCGCCGCCGTGCTGGGCCACACGTTCCTGGCGTACTTTGTCGGCGTCGACGCGCTCACCGTATGGGTGACCCGCTCGCCGGCCGAACACCCCACGTCGTTCGCCGTCATGGCGATCACGAGCGCGCTCGTGTTCCTGGATTTTGCGTACTTTCGCGAACAGACGTGCACGATCGCGTGCCCGTATGGGCGCTGGCAGTCGGCGTTGCTGGATCGCAGCTCGCTGATCGTCGCCTATGACGTTAGGCGCGGTGAGCCGCGCCGCAAAGGGATCAAGGGGCGTTCCCCTGACGCTGGCGATTGCATCGACTGTGGTGCCTGTGTGGCCACCTGTCCAACCGGTATCGATATCCGCGACGGACTGCAGATGGAGTGCATCCACTGCACGCAATGCGCCGACGCGTGCGATGCGATCATGGACTCCGTTGGCAAGCCGCGCGGCCTCGTTCGCTACTCATCGCGTGAAGCGCTGGCCGGAGAGAAGACTCACCTCCTGCGGCCGCGCACCGTGCTCTATCCGGCAGCCCTCACGATTTTCCTCGGCTCGCTCGTGTGGGGGGTGACGCACAAGCCCGGCGCCGACGTGACCATCCTGCGCGGTGTCGGTGAGCCGTACAGCATCGAGGCGGACGGCTTGGTGCGCAATCAGGTGCGCGTCAAAGTGGCGAATCGCAGCGACGCGGATCGCGCCTATCGCATCGAGGTGAGTGGCGCGGAGATGGGCCAGGTCGTGATTCCCGTCAACCCGTATCCCGTCGCGCGTGGGGCGACGGAGACAACGAGTCTCTTCGTCTTGCTTCCGGCCAAGGCGTTTGTGCGTGGAGAACGGCTCATCACCGTGCACATCGCCGATGCGGCCGGGTTCAACGCGTCGTATCGCTACCGCCTGCTCGGCCCGGAGGAATGACGGATGCCTAACGCGCAATCGCGGGGCCGCGCCTGGCCCTTCGCCATCGCCGGTATTCTGCTGGCCGGTATCGCATCCAACGCCGCGTTCGTCGTCCTGGCATCGAGCGATCCGGCGGCCGCCGTGGAGCCGGATTACTATCGCAAGGCCGTCGCTTGGGACGAAGAGATGGCGCAGGAGAAGCGCAACATTGCCCTTGGCTGGAGCGCCCACGCTGCGCTCTATCCTGGCGCGCAAGGTACGGTGGGCCGGCTGGAGCTGACGCTGGCGGACAGCCTGGGACAACCGCTCACGGGCGCGACAATACAGGCGCTTGTTATGCATAACGCGCGAGCCGCAGCGGTCCAGACTGTTGCGCTGCGTGACGAAGGAGCAGGGCACTACACGGCACGCGTGAGGGCCGATCGGCCCGGGCTCTGGGAGATTCGCCTTTCTGTCGAGCGCGATACGCAGCGATTCACTGCACGCGAACGCATCCAGGTCGTACCGCCAACGTGACCGCGCTGCTTGGGGTTCTTCTGGCGAGCCTCGTCGGCAGCGTGCACTGCGCCGGCATGTGCGGTCCGTTCGTGTGCGTCTATGCGGGTCTGGGAAACGGACAGGGCAATTGGTCGCTGCATGCGGCATACAACGGCGGGCGCCTGCTGTCGTACCTCGTGCTCGGCGCGGCGGCCGGAGCGTTAGGCGCGGGAGCCGACCGGCTCGGCGTTCTGTGGGGCATCTCGCGCGCGGCCGCTCTGCTGGCCGGCGCGCTCATGATACTCTGGGGAACGAGCACGATCCTCTCGGCGCGCGGCGTCGCCGTTCCATGGCGGCGGCTGACTCGCTCGCTGCGCTCTCCGTTGGGAGGGGTCCTGTCGCGACTGCGCGGCCAGCCGCCTCTCATGCGCGCCGGCGCAACCGGCTTGCTCACGACCTTGCTGCCGTGCGGCTGGCTCTACGCGTTCGTGGCGGTGGCGGCAGGCAGCGGCAATGCACTCAGCGGGATCGCGACGATGGCGATGTTTTGGCTGGGGACACTCCCTGCGCTCACCGCGCTCGGCGCGGTCGCGCAGCGCCTCGCGGGACGCTATGGGCCCCGGCTTCCAGTCGCGATGGCATCCGTGGTCGTGCTCCTGGGAGTGCTCACAATCGCAGGGCGCGTCGGTTTGCTGCCGCCGCTCGCACTGCCAGTTGCACATGTCGGCCACGCTCGCTGAGCGCACGAGCGCAGCCGAAGAGGCAGCGTTAGGCACCGTCCCGTCGGCGTCTGTCGCGTGCGCGCACTGCGCCCTGCCCGTACCTGCGGCGCTCGTGGTCGCAGAGGACGCCACGCAGTTTTGCTGTGGCGGCTGCCGCGCGGCGTACGACGTTCTGCATCGCGCGGGGCTTGCGCAGTACTACGCGTTGCGGCAACAGCGCGCACAGGCCGTGCGACCGAGTTGGCGCAGTTACGAGGAATTCGCGCATCCGGCGTTCGAAACGCAGTACGTGCGCGAGCTCCCCGGCGGGTTGCGCCAGGTGGAGTTGTATCTCGAGGGTGTCCACTGCGCGGCGTGCGTGTGGCTGGTCGAGCGTGTGCCGTTGGTGCTGCCTGGCGTCGTCCGCGCGGAACTGGACATCCGGAGGTCGCTGGCAGCGATCGAATGGGACCCGACGAGCACGACGCTACCCGCGATCGCACAGACGCTCGACACGTTAGGCTACCATCCACATGCCTTCCGTGGCGTCAAACGAGAGGCGCTGCGCCGGCAGGAAGATCGTGCCGCGCTCGCGCGCATCGGCGTGGCAGGTGCCATCGCGATCAATGTGATGCTCGCGGCGCTCGCGATGTACAGCGGTTGGCTGCAGGACGGCATGGATGCGACGCTGGAGCGGTATTTCCGCTGGGTGTCGCTCGCGCTGACTGTGCCGGCGCTGGCCGGCCCCGGACGAGTCTTCTTCCGAAGCGCGATCGCCGCCTTGCGCACGCGCACACTGCATCTGGATCTGCCCATCGCCATCGCGTTAGGTGCCGGCTTCGCGCGCGGGACGATCAACACGCTGACAGACAGCGGCCCGGTGTATTTCGACGGCGTGACGATGCTCATCTTTCTGCTGCTCATCGGCCGCTATCTGCAGCTGCGCGGGCAGCGGATGGCAGCGGACGCCTCGGAGCTGCTGTATTCACTCACGCCTAACGCGGCAACGGTGGTGCACGGGGAGCGCCTGCAGGAAGTGCCCGCTGCCGCCCTCACGCCGGGGATGACCCTGCACGTCCGCCCCGGCGATACCGTGCCCGCCGACGGCGTCGTCGTCGAGGGCGCGTCCAGCATCGATAGCGCGCTACTCACTGGTGAGTCGCGCCCCGAGGGAGTCGTGCCAGGGAGCGCGGTCTTCGCCGGCACGATCAACGTGTCCGCGCCGCTCAGAGTCCGAGTGGAGCGATCCGGAGAGGAATCACGCGTTGCACGACTCCTGCGCCAGGTAGAAGAGAGCGCTCGGCGCCGAGCTCCTATCGTATTGCTGGCCAATAGGTTAGCCGGTTGGTTCGTGGCCCTCGCCCTTGTCCTCGCAATGACGACATTCATTATATGGTCATTGCGGGAGCCCTCCGCCGCTCTCGATAACGCGATCGCCCTTCTGATCGTGACGTGTCCCTGTGCCTTGGCGATGGCGACTCCCTTGGCCGTGACGGTCGCCGTGGGACGCGCGGCACGCCGCGGGATCTTCATCCGCGGCGGCGACGTGATCGAGTCGCTCGCCAAACCGGGCGAGTTGATTCTCGACAAGACCGGCACCATCACAGAAGGGAAGCTCGCGCTGATCTCCTCGGACCTCCCCGAGTGGGCGCGGCCGCTGGTCCTGTCGCTGGAACGTGATTCGCGACACCCCGTCGCCGAGGCATTCCGCCGCGCCTGGTGCGGCGTGACGGTGCCTAACGCGTTGCGCGTGGAGCACGTCGCGGGCGGAGGCATCGCCGGCACGGTCGGCGGCCGCCAGGTCGTCGTAGGCTCGCCAGACTTCGTCGCGGCGCGTGCACACGCGCGGAGTCACGACCCGTTCGTCACCGTGCCTGATCTGACGCCGGTGCATGTAGCCGTCGATGGAGTCACAGTGGGATACGCGTCGTTCGGAGACCTTTTGCGCGAGGATTCCGCGGCAGCGGTTGACGCGTTACGCGAACGAGGCTGGCACGTGCGCATCCTGTCCGGCGACGTAGCGAGCGTTGTCGCGCGAGTGGCACATGCCCTGCGGCTGCCGCCTAACGCGGCGTCCGGCGTGGTGTCTCCGGAAGCGAAGCTGCGCGAAGTCGAAGGTCTGCGTGTCGCGAGGCGCCGCGTCGTCATGGTGGGCGACGGTGTAAACGACGCGGCGGCGATCGCGGCCGCATCGGTTGGCATCGCCGTACACGGAGGTGCCGAGGCGTCGCTGGCAACCGCGGATGTGTATCTCACACGTCCGGGCCTCACACCACTCATCGAGCTGAGCGACGGGGCCGCGCGCACGATGTGGATCATCCGCCGCAATATTCTCTTCTCGCTGGCATACAACGTCGTCGGGGTGACGCTGGCGATGACGGGTACGATCAACCCGCTGGTCGCGGCGATCATGATGCCGCTCAGCTCCATTACGGTGTTGTTAGGCTCGTGGTACGGACACAGCTTCGACCGCGCGCCGGCACAGAGCGCCGCATGAGTGTCTTTTATCTCGTTGTGCCCTTGGCGCTGATTCTGGTATTCGCGGCGGTCGCGGCCTTCGTGTGGGCGGCGCGCAAGGGCCAGTTCGACGACCTTGAAACCCCGGCGCTACGCGTCGTCCCGGACGATGAGGCTCCCGCCGACCCTCCGACATCCCCCGAATAGCCCCGTTTAACGGCGACGACGGGCCGACAACGCCCGGACTCCCTACGTTGCCGCGGCCGTTCCCTGACAGACGCGCGTCTCGCAACCGCCGACCTTCAATACGACGACACGGTACTGCCTGCCTAACGCGGCGCGACGACGAGGAGGTCTTATGATCCGGCTACGCGACATTATGACGCGCGATGTTCTAACCGTCCACCCCGACATGACATTGCGCGACGCCATGGAGCTGCTGGCGCAGCAGCACGTAAGCGGCGCACCGGTCGTCGTCGGCGACAAGGTCGTCGGCGTCGTTTCAGCCTCAGATCTCCTGAGCTTCGCCTCGTCCACTCCGACTGTGCCGACAGAGCGTGCCGGAGAAGTCGAGACGGTGGAGTGGGAAGAGCCCGCTGACTGGATCGAAGGCGAGGAAGCGGCCGGTGATTTCTTCCTCGGGCAGTGGTCCGACGCGGGAGCGGATGTGAGCGAGCGTTTCAACGAAGTCTCGGGTCCCGAATGGGATCTCTTCGCCGAGCACACGGTATCGGAGGCGATGACACGCACGTTGTGTGCGCTGCCGAGCGACACCTTCGTCGATGCCGCGGCGGACGTAATGCGTGCCGCCGGGATCCATCGTGTGCTCGTAATGGACGCCGGGAAACTCAGTGGCATTGCGACGATGACCGACATCGCGAGCGCTGTGGCCGATCACAAGCTGACCGCCAAGACGTATGTCTTCGCCCCCGAATCGAAATTTCCGTCGCGCGGGTGGCCGTGACGCGCTAACGCGCCCTTGTGAGACGTTGATCCGATAAAAAGGCGACTCCTCACCTTCGGCAGCGTGCTCCTTCTGGGTGCGGTGGCTGTCTGGCTTCTCGTTAGGCAGAACCATCACGACATCATGTACCGCTTCGCGGAAATAACGCGCGGCAACGTGCAAACCAAGGTGAGTGCCAGCGGGAAATTCGACGCTGTTGGCACTGCGCAAGTTGGTACACAGGTGTCGGGACAGATCGCTGAAATTCACGTGGACTTCAACGATCGCGTGAAAAAAGAAGAAGTGATCACAAAGGTCGATCCGATACTGGCACAACAAGCCGTTCGCGAGGCTGATGACGACTTCACCGTCCGCAATCAGACGGAACTCGCGGAAGCGGCGCACTGAATCCGCTCGATGCGCTCTGTCACGAGTGAGATCTCCTTCAGTCACCTTGTAGGTGCTCGTACCCGCGCGCAGCGCGATAACCCGCATCTCGCACCGCTGGGGTTAGGGCGCTCACTATTCTCACCGAAGGGTACGCAAAAACTCCGGCGTGCGGCCGTCAGCGTTCTTCCTTGCGATGCATGATGCATATACCCGACTGACGCCGGCGCGCGACGTACGCAGACTGATTCGAGACGTCTGGCGGAAGCGACGGAGGCCAATAATGGAAGAGAAGCAGCGTCGCTCATCACTTTGGTTCTTTCTCGCTGTGATGGTGGGACTCATTCTGGTGCAGTCGCTGCTCGGCCGGCTCACCGAAGAGCGGCTGTCGTACAGTGAGTTCAAGACGCTAATGCGCGCCGGCAAAGTGAGCGACCTGGTCATTGAGGAGCACCACATCTCAGGTGCCGTGGATACGCGCGGCATCGAAACGCTGCTGTCCAAAGAGCGAGTGGCGGTGTTGAAGCGTACGAACGGTGTGTTGCAGCCCTTCAGCACTACTCGTGTGGACGATCCCGAGCTGGTGCGCGAGTTGGAAGCGGCCAAGATCAACTTCGCGGGCCGCGTGCCTAACACATGGATGACAGTGCTCCTGAGTTGGGTGCTGCCGATGTTGTTGCTCTTCATGCTGTGGAGCTTTCTGCTGCGACGGCTCTCCCCGCGTGGGGGCCTGATGGCCATTGGCAGGAGCAAGGCGAGGGTCTATGTCGAGCACAGCACGGGGGTCACTTTCGCCGACGTCGCTGGCATCGAGGAAGCGAAGGCGGAGCTCATGGAAATCGTCGATTTCCTCAAGAATCCCGAACGCTATCGCCGGCTTGGCGGGAAGATCCCCAAAGGCGTTCTCTTGTTAGGCGCTCCCGGAACCGGCAAGACGCTACTCGCAAAGGCCGTCGCTGGCGAGGCGAAGGTGCCGTTCTTCAGTCTCAGCGGATCCGACTTCGTGGAAATGTTCGTGGGAGTTGGAGCGGCGCGAGTGCGAGATCTGTTTCTGCAAGCTCAAGGCGTCGCTCCCAGCATCATCTTCATCGATGAGCTGGACGCGTTAGGCAAGATGCGCTCGGCCGCATACATGGTGGGCGGGCACGAGGAACGCGAGCAGACGCTCAACCAGTTGCTGGCCGAGATGGACGGATTCGATACCCAAAAAGGGCTCATCATCATGGCCGCCACGAATCGTCCAGAGATCCTCGATCCTGCGCTGCTGCGGCCTGGGCGCTTCGACCGCAAGGTCGTCATCGATCGTCCCGACGTTAAAGGGCGCCAGGAGATTCTGCGCGTGCATACGCGCGCAGTGGTGTTGGGCCCTGATGTGAGCCTCGCCGATGTGGCCGCGCGCACGCCTGGATTCGTCGGCGCCGATCTCGCCAACATCGTGAACGAAGCAGCGTTACGCGCGGCGCGCATGGAGAAGCCAGCGGTCGACATGAGCGACTTCGAGGAGGCGATCGACCGCGTTGTCGCGGGACTCGAGCGGAAATCGCGCGTCTTGATCGCCAAGGAAAAAGAGATCGTCGCGCATCATGAGGCCGGGCATGCGCTGCTGGCGGAGCTGCGTCCTCATGCCGACAGAGTGGCGAAGATTTCAATAATTCCGCGCGGTCTGGCAGCTCTTGGTTTCACTCGACAGCAGGCGACGGAAGATCGTTATCTCCTCACGCACGACGAGCTGCTTGATCGGCTCGATGTTCTGCTCGGTGGTCGTGTGGCCGAAGAGCTGATCTTTGGAGATGTCTCTACAGGTGCGCATGACGATCTCCAACGCGCCAGCGATCTGGCGCGAGATATGGTCGCCCGCTTCGGGATGAGCGAAGCGGTCGGGCTCGCCACGTACGAAGGATCCGGCCGGGCACAATTTCTCGACATTCCCGCCCCCGCGCGAAGAGAGGTCAGTGAAGCGACGGCCAAGTTGATCGACACGGAGGTGCGACGCTTGCTCAACGAGGCGCACGCGCGCGCTTACGCGACGCTCTCAAAGTACCGCACCGTGCTCCAAGGACTCGGGCGACTGCTGATGGAGCGGGAAGTCGTAGATCGAGAAGCGCTACAGCAATTGCTGCAGCCCGCGACCGCAGCCGCCGGAGCAACGCCTGCCGCGGCGTGAACAGAGACGCCGCGGAGTCACGCGGCCTGCCGCATTAGCCTAACGAGATGTTGCAGGGGACCCGCTTGGCGGCCGCGCGCCGCGCGTTGGCTGCGACGCCACGCCGACCATCTCTTCCCGTGAACCGCCAGCTTGTGCGCGCCATCGCTCGCACAGGTTCCACGCCGCACCCACCGGGTCCGGCTCGTCGGGACTCACAGACGCACAGCGAGGCGTGACGGCCGTCACGCGATGGTGGAAGACTTCGACGAATCCGCCACAGAGAGACATGTAGACCGTGCATCCCTTTTTGGTGAATCGTGCCGGCGCTATCGGAAGTCGCACCAGCATCGGCGCATGATCTGGTAGAATCGCGACCTCGCTCCCGACATCGAATGCCGTCTCGCGGCGCCTAACCACAATTGCCTGCACGTCTGATTCGAGAAGCACCACACCGTCGGGCGTCACGACTTCGAGTGTGAGCATGGCGACTCCTACTTTGCGGTCAAGGCCTCGGCCTTACGCAGCGCCTCGTCGATCGACCCCACCATGAAAAACGCCTGCTCCGGGACGTCATCGTGGCGCCCATCGACGATCTCTCGGAAGCCACGTAGGGTTTCGCCTAACGGGACGTACCGTCCGGGGATAGACGTGTAGGTCTCGGCGACGAAGAACGGCTGGGACATGAAGCGCTGCAGCCGCCGCGCACGCGCCACGACGATTTTGTCTTCGTCGGACAGCTCTTCCACGCCAAGGATCGCGATAAGATCCTGCAGCGCGCCATAACGTTGGAGATAGCTGCGCGTCAATGCGGCCACTTCGGCGTGCTCCGCTCCCACGACGCGCGGCTCCAGCATCTGTGACGACGACTGCAACGGATCGATCGCCGGATAGAGTCCCTGGGCGGCGATGCGCCGCGAGAGCACGACCGATGCGTCCAGATGCGAAAAGACCGACGCGGGTCCGGGATCGGCGAGGTCGTCAGCTGGAACATACACAGCCTGCACCGACGTTATTGCGGCATCTTTGGTGGACGCGATGCGCTCTTGCAGCTCTCCCATTTCAGT
>DATBKN010000315.1:0-3129 GCA_036555845.1 Gemmatimonadaceae bacterium
CAATCGCTTTCCGCACGAACGAGTTGACCGCGTTAACGATCCGTTGACATCCCGCTGACCAGGCGCGCGTATCGTCGCGACCGTGCGAGTCCCGTTCCGAACGGTTCCGCCGCTCGCGCTCTCGCTCCTGGCCGTACCACAGCGGCACCCCCGATCCCGTGCCCGGCAACACCTACGCAGAGAGGGTCATTCCATGAACGCGCGCACCCGGATCGTGACTCGCACCGCCCTGCTCCTCGCGGCGCTTCCTGTCATCGCCTTCGGGCAACGGTCCACGACTCCGTTGCCGGCAAGCGGCTGGAGGCCGAAGTACGGTCCTCCCTCCGTCACTGAGACGGTCTCGGCCAGCGAGCGCGCCGAGGTCCTGGCGATGGGAAGGGCGATCGAGTCGATCTTCTGGCGCGTCCCGGAACTGGCCGGCCAGAAGGGTTTCGAGTTGGCCACGCAGTTTGGCGCTGGCGCGCCGTCCGCAACCGATCGGCAACCGATCGAATCCATGTGGCGCCTTTGGTTCCACGAGCCCAGCAGGAAGGCGACCCACGAGGAGGGTCCGACCTGCATCGAGGTGTACGTGAACAGGCAGCTGGCGGGAGACCGGGCAATTGGTGGCGACCACGATGCGTCAGGGCGCCTACTCTTCGTCGACGCGGACATCGACACCAAGATGGCGGGCGCCTCCGAAGTGCGCGAAGGACTGCGCTGGTTGTCTGACAGCGCTGTTCGACGCAGCGGTTACGTCACGTTTTCAAGAGCCTCGGCGGCGCCGTGGATTTCCGTGAGCCGTGAGCAGTGGCTGCGCACGCTGATCTTCGACGCGGAAGGCAAGGACGGCAACCGGGAGAAGTCCGCTCGCACGGCGCTCGAGAAGACCGCGTATCAGCAGTGGCTCGATGGCGCGGCGGAGCGGAAGAAGAACGTCGACGCGGCGGTGTCGGCAGTCGCGCAGTCGCAGGGGCGCGCCGCCGCCGAGGAGATGCGGAAGACGCTCGAGCAGACAAACCGCGAGGTGGGAGAGCAGCTCAAGGCACAGGAGGCGGAGGAGCGGGAGCGAAACAGGCAGGTACTGTCAACATCAACGCGAGGAGACGCTTTGCGCGCGCAGATCGCCGCGATGTCGCCGGCGGAGCGAGCATCCGCTGCAGTGGTGGACCATGCAGGACAGCTGGTGGCGGCGAATGACCCGCTGGGACATCGTGTGCTCACACCAGATCCGGCATTTTGGCGCGTGCGCCGTTCACGCGCCGAGGTGCACACGATTTCGGTGCATTTCGACTGGGACAGCATGTGCGCAAAACCATCGACGGGGGCGGCGCTGGAAAAGGCCTGGCAGAACGTCGACTGGGCGGCGCTCAAGCGTTTGGTGGAGCGGCCGTAAGAGCGGCCCTCGCGCGGCGATCGCGATCACCGGCCGGTGTTCGGCCCAGGCCTACCGGGTGAACGCCGCCAGCGTCGCGCCCATCGCGTCGATTGTCTCCACCGCGCCCGCGTGCTGCGGCCCGTTGTAGAGGAAGGCGAAGGCCAGCTGCTCACCATTCAGCGCACGCACATAACCGCTGAGCGACGTCACTCGACTCAGCGTCCCGGTCTTGGCGTGCAGATTTCCTTGCGCCGGCGTTAGGCGCATGCGGCGACGCAGCAACTCCGTCTCGCCGGCCACGGGCAGCGACGTATGGAAATCCCAGGACCAGCTCGCGTGATCGGCGTAGCCGAGTAAGTGGACGAGCGAGCGAGCGGTGACGCGATTCAGCGTGGAAAGCCCGCTGCCGTCGGTCGCGATCACGGCGCCGCGCGCGGCTCCGGCGCGGAACGTGAGCAGGCTGTCGAGCAGTCGTCCGGCCGCGAGCGCAGATCCTGAAGCATTCCCGATTCGCGCCGCCCCGCGGAACATCAGCTCCGCGAAGTGATTCACGCTCTCGCCGTTCATGATCGCCGCGAGTTTTCCAACCGGCGGCGAGGCCACGGACGCGACCGGCGTGCAGTCGGCGGGCGCGTGACCGAGCACGACGTCACCGTCGATCTGGATGCCGCGGGATGCGAGCGCTGCGCGAAATGCTCCGCCGACGAACAGCGCCGGATTCGTGATCATCACCGTCCATGCACGCGGACCGTTGCTCTTTCCGACTGTTCCGCGCAGGACGATCGTGGAGTCGTCAGGCGTGAACACGCCGATGCGCGAGCGGCGCCCTGGGACGACGCGCACCTCGTTCACAAGGCGCATCGTAGTCGACGGCGGCACGAGCTGCAGCGTCGCGCGCGCTCCGTCCGGAGTCACGTACACAAGCGCCGAGTTCTCGTTCATCGACAGCGCAGAGATCCTGGGTGCGTAGCTCGCGCCGAGGTAGCGGCTCGGCCAGCCCACTGGGACGCGCTGCAAGTCGAACGCTGTTTCGTCCGCGATGAGGTTGCCGCGCACGCGCTTGATCCCGGCAGCCGCGACATGCGCCGCGAGGAGATCGGCTGGCGCGTTAGGTCCGCCGCCGATGTAGCGGCCGGACAATGCGGGGTCGCCCCCGCCGCGCAAAACGAGATCACCTGACGCGACGCCATCGGCGCTCAGCGTTCCCGTGCGCAGCACTTCGGTGCGGAACTGGAATGTCGGACCCAGCGTCTCGTACGCGAGCACGGTCGTGAAGAGCTTCATCGTCGACGCCGGCGACATGGAGGCATCGGCGCGGTGCGTGAAGAGCGTGTCGCCGCGCGTCAGCGAGATCACCGCGACGCCCCATTCGCCACGGGAAACGCGCGCGTGCAGCATGCGCGACAAATCGTCAGTCAAGGCGTCATCGCCAACTGGCGTTGTGAAGGCGAGTGCTCTGTGCGGTTTGCGCGCGCGGGCTTTGCGGGTTGGGCGCGGCGTGCGCGTCTCGACGACTCCGGCGCTGATCGAAGTCTGCACGTTAGGCGGAGTCGTCGGGGGAGCCTGCTCCGCAGCGGCCATATTCACGGCCGCAGCGAGCATGACTGCCGGTATCAAGCCACGACGCACGTCGCTCACAATTCTCATGACTTATTGGACAGTATCAGTCGATTCCAGGGCTGCGTCGCCCGGGCGAACTGCCAACGTATTCACACCCGAAGGTAAACTCGCCGGCGATATAAGGTCCACAACAGCCCTATCCAGAGGAGGAC
>DATBKN010000316.1:0-7582 GCA_036555845.1 Gemmatimonadaceae bacterium
TTCGACGGCGACCATGCCAAGGTGCGCGCGCTGGACGAGCGAGTGACGCGCGAGATGGGCTTCGCGGCATCGATTCCCGTCACGGGTCAAACGTATACTCGCAAGATCGACGCGCAGGTGCTGGGAGTCGTGGCGGGCCTCGCGGCCAGCGCGGCGAAATTCGCGGGCGATTTGCGGCTGCTGCAGGCATTCGGCGAGATCGAAGAGCCGTTCGAGAAGGAGCAAATCGGCTCCTCGGCGATGGCCTACAAGCGCAACCCGATGCGCGCCGAGCGGATCAGCGGGCTCGCGCGCTTCGTCGCGTCGCTCGAGCCTAACGCGAACCAGACGCATTCGGTCCAGTACTTCGAGCGAACGCTGGACGACAGCGCCAACCGCCGGCTCGTCATTCCGGAGTCGTTTCTGGCCACGGATGCCATTCTCGTGCTCTACAGTACGATCGCGGCCGGGATGGAAGTCCACCCGGCGCGTATCGCGCTGCGCGTGCGCGACGAGCTTCCGTTCATGGCGACGGAAGAGCTGATCGTTCGCGCCGTGCGCGCCGGGATCAGCCGGCAGGATGCGCACGAAGTGATTCGGCGCCACAGCATTGCGGCGGCGCGCGCAGTCAAGGACGAAGGGAAGCCTAACGATCTATTGCAGCGTCTCGCGGCCGACCGTGCCTTTCCGGTCCCGCTCGATGAGATCGGCGCTGTACTCAAGCCTGAGCGCTTCGTGGGACGAGCCCCGGAGCAAGTCGATGAATTCCTAACGGAGGTTGTAATGCCGATACTCGCCGGAGCGCCGACGAGCGATGTACGAGAAGAGGTGCGCGTATGACCGCCATTGCCACGACGACGCTTCCTCTCCCCCTGGCGTGGCGCGGCAAAGTGCGCGACGTCTATTCGGTCGACGACGAGCGCGTGTTGCTCGTGACGACCGATCGCATCTCCGCCTTCGACGTCGTTATGCGTGAGGCCGTGCCTTATAAAGGCGCCGTACTCACGCAGCTCACCGCCTGGTGGCTCACGCAACTCGAGTCACAGGTGCCGCATCACATGATCACTGCCGACGCCGACGAGATCGCGCGCGAAGTCCCGGCGCTGGACGGCTCTCGCGACGCGCTACGTCTCCGCGCGATGCTCTGCCGTCGCGTTCGCATCGTACCGATCGAATGCGTCATTCGCGGATACATCACCGGCTCGGCGTGGAAGGAATACAAGGAGCACGGCACGCTGGCCGGCGAGAAGTTGCCAGCGGGCTTGAAAGAGAGCGAACGCCTAACGCCGCCGCTGTTCAGCCCGGCAACGAAGGCCGAGGAGGGGCACGACGAAAACATCACGCCAGGCGCCGTGAGTGCGCTGGTTGGGCCAGCCGTCGCAGCCGACCTGGAGCGCCTCTCGCGCTTCGTCTACGACTTCGGCTGTCGCATCGCCGAGCCGCGCGGGATCATCCTCGCAGACACCAAGTTCGAATTTGGTTCCCTGGATGGCGAGCTCGTTCTGGCGGACGAAGTGCTCACTCCCGACAGCTCCCGCTTCTGGCCAGCGGATCGCTACGAGCCTGGGCGCTCGCAGCCGAGTTTCGACAAGCAGCCGCTGCGTGACTATCTCGACGGCGAACGCAAAGCCGGGCGCTGGAACGGTGACGCACCGCCGCCGCCGCTTCCTCCTGACGTCGTCGATGCGACGAGTGAACGCTACCTCGATGCCTTCCGCCGCCTAACGGGAAGCTCACTGGATGTGTCACCGCTCGCATGATCTTCGCGCGCGAGGGCCGGCCATTCATCGCCGCGGCGCTGCTCCTTGTCTTGCTGGTCTGGGGACTCGTTGCAGTGCGCGGTGGCGTGGTATGGACGACAATCGCCGCCGTCGTATCGCTGCTCGCGCTCTGGGTCGCGTACTTCTTTCGCGATCCGGAGCGCAGCGGTCAACGTGGTGACGCTCTCGTGATCGCACCGGCGGACGGGCGCGTTGTCAGCGTCGTCGATGTCGACGAGCCGGCATTCCTGCACAGCACGGCGAAGCGGATCTCGATCTTCATGAATGTCTTCAACGTGCACGTGAACCGCTATCCGGTATCGGGGACAGTGCGCTATGTGCACTACAACCCCGGCAAGTTCCTGCATGCCGCGGCCGAAAAGGCAAGTCTCGAGAACGAACAAATGTCCGTCGGCCTGGAGTCGCGCGGGAAGCAGCATCGCGTGCTAGTTAGGCAGATCGCCGGGTTGATCGCGCGGCGGATCGCGAACTACTCGCGCGAAGGGGAAACTGTCGAGCAAGGTGAGCGCATGGGCATCATCCGCTTCGGTTCGCGCGTCGACGTGCTCCTCCCTGCCCACTCCGAGGTTCTCGTCCGGCCCGGAGATCATACAGCGGCGGGAACCACCGTCGTGGCGAAGCTTCCGCAATGAGCGCCGTCGAGCGTCGCCCGCGACTGATCCTTCTGCCGAACGGGTTCACACTCGCGAACCTGTTCTTTGGCGTCTTCGCGATCGTGGAAGCGTCACGCGGCGACTACAACCGCGCTGCACTGTACATCGTGTTAGGCGGTGTGTCCGATGCACTGGACGGGCGCATCGCGCGCGCGACGCGCACCGGCAGCCGTTTCGGCTCCGAGCTCGACTCGCTCGTCGACGCAATCTCCTTTGGACTCGCGCCGGCACTCGTGGTCTACTTCGCGGTGCTCAATCGCACGGGCTGGGACTGGCTCTTCAGCTTTCTCTTCGCCGCGTGCGCGGTGATTCGCCTCGCACGCTTCAATATCGAGCAAGCAGGAAGAGCGAAAACGCACTTCCATGGGCTCCCGAGTCCGATGGCCGGGATGACGCTCGCGACATATCTCTGGTTCAGCAACACACCGCTGTACACGCAGACGATCATCGCCGATCTGCCGTGGCACGTCCTGCTGCGTTACATCATGCTGGGGCTCAGCTTCCTCATGATTAGCAACGTGTCCTACGCGGCTGTGCCGGTTATCGGCTATCGCAGCGTACGCGAGATTCTTGGATCACTCGTCGTCCTCGGCACCGTCGTCGGCGTGATCTTTCTCCCGCGACAGTTCTTCTTCCCGGCGCTGATGGCGTACGTGATCTACGGCTTGGGCCGCACGGTGCTCGTCGGATTGCTGGCGCGGGTGCCACCCGAGGGCTTGGACGAGGACGAGGAACCGCTTCCCGGCGCCGCGCCTAACGAAGGTTTGTCTTTGCGCCGTCGCCGTCGTCGACGCCAACGCGGCATGCGTCACATGCTCCGGGCGAACGACGTTCCACCGATCCCGCCGGGCTCGACGTCACCACCCGCCACTAACCCCAAGGAACCGCCAGAATGACGCAGTATCGAGTCGCCGTCCACATTGTGCCCAGGCGCGGCGTCCTGGACCCCCAAGGCCAGGCCGTCACGGACGCGCTGCACGCGCTAGGCTTCGCGGCGGTCGGCGACGTGCGCGTCGGCCGCCATATCGTCATCGGCATGAACGCTGACGCGCCGCAGGCCGCCGAGCAGGCGGCGCGCGACATGTGCGACAAACTCCTCGCCAATCCGGTCACCGAGGATTACGAGATCGCGGGGATCGCACCGATTCACGCGGAGGCGCACGCGTGAGATTCGGCGTCGTGACGTTCCCGGGTTCCAATTGCGACGACGATGCGGTCCACGCCGTCGTCGATGCGTTAGGCGCCGAGTGCGTGCGGCTCTGGCATAAGGATCACGATCTCAAACGCGCCGAGGTCATCATCCTGCCGGGTGGCTTCAGCTACGGCGACTACCTGCGCCCGGGCGCTATCGCGCGCTTCAGTCCCATCATGCGCGAGGTCGTCCAGCACGCGAAACGCGGCTATCCCGTCCTCGGCGTCTGCAACGGATTTCAGATCCTCTGTGAAGCCGGTGTTCTTCCAGGCGCACTGCTGCGCAATGCGCGTCTCAAGTTCGTCTGCCGCAAGGTCACACTGCGTGTAGAGAACGACGCCACGCTCTTCACGAGCCAGTACGAGCGCGGCCAGCTCCTGCGCATTCCGATCGCGCATGGCGACGGACGCTTTACGATCGATCCGGATGGGCTCGAGCGGCTGCGCGAACACGATCAGATCGTATTTCGCTACGTCGATTCCGACGGCGCCACGAGCGACGACGCCAATCCGAACGGTGCACAAGACCACATCGCCGGCATCGTCAACGAGGCCGGCAACGTCCTCGGCATGATGCCGCATCCCGAACGTGCCGTCGACTCATTGTTAGGCTCGGCCGATGGATTGCCACTTTTCCAGAGCTTGCTCGCACGAGTTAGCGCCTAGACCGCTCGCTCTGACCTTTGACCTCTGACCTCTGACCTGATTTCATGGATAAGACCAGTCGCAACGAAGACGAATACTTCGCCAAACAGGACGCCGATCTGATCAAGTCGCAGCGTGCTCGCCTGGATCGCGAGCGCGCCTCGGCGGAACGCAAGTCGCACTACATGCGCTGCCCAAAGTGCGGCGGACAACTCGTCGAAACCGAGTTTCATCACATCAAGATCGACAAATGCCCGGATTGCAAAGGCATCTGGTTCGACAACGGCGAAGTGGAAATGCTGGAGCACGTCGATCAAAGCAACGTGCGCCAGTTCATGCGCTCCATGTTCGGCCTCAAATGGTAAGCGCATGACGGCTGTTCCCCGCCCCGGCGATCCGGTCATCACGCCGGCGCTCGTCGCCGAGCACGGTCTTACGAGCGACGAGTACGAACGCCTAACGGAGATGCTCGGACGAACACCGACGTTCACCGAGCTGGGAATCGTGAGCGCGCTCTGGAGCGAGCACTGCTCGTACAAACACTCCAAGCCCGTTTTGCGCACGCTCCCCACGCAGGCGCCGTACATCCTTCAGGGACCCGGCGAGAATGCGGGCGTGATCAGCGTGGGCGATGGACTCGCCGTCGCGTTCAAGATCGAATCGCACAACCATCCATCAGCGGTCGAGCCGTATCAGGGCGCGGCAACGGGCGTCGGCGGCATTCTGCGCGACGTCTTCACGATGGGTGCGCGGCCGATCGCGCTGCTCAATTCGCTGCGTTTTGGCTCCCCGGATTCGGCGCGCGTGCGCTGGCTCTTCGCCGGCGTCGTGAAAGGCATCGGCGACTATGGCAACTGTGTCGGCGTTCCGACTGTTGCGGGCGAAGTTGTTTTCGATCAGGCATACGAAGGGAATCCGCTCGTCAACGCGATGTGCGTCGGCCTCCTGCGCGAGGAAGAATTGATCCGCGCCAAGGCCGAGGGCGTCGGCAATCCCATTATCGCCGTGGGCGCACGCACGGGCCGCGACGGGATTCACGGCGCGTCGTTCGCCTCCGAGGACCTGACACACGAGAGCGATGCCAAGCGCCCGCGCGTTCAGGTAGGCGATCCGTTCACGGAAAAGCTCCTTCTCGAGGCGTCGCTGGAACTGATCCACAGCGGCCACATCGTCGCGATTCAGGACATGGGAGCGGCAGGCCTAACGAGCTCCTCGGCGGAGATGGCGGCGCGCGGCGACGTCGGCGTCACGATCGACGTGACGAAGGTCCCCGTGCGCGAAACCGGGATGACGCCCTATGAGATTCTGCTCAGTGAATCGCAGGAGCGTATGCTCGTCGTCGCAAAGCGCGGCCGCGAGCGCGACGTCGCCGAGATTCTCGCGAAATGGGATCTCAACGCAGCGGTCATCGGCGAGGTAATCGCGGAACCCGTGTATCGCGTTACGGAAGGCTCGCGCGTCGTCGCGGAATTCCCCGGCTCGCGGCTTGTCACCGATTGTCCCGTCTACAGGCCAGAAGCACGCGAAAGCGATGCGATCCGTGCGCTGCGCGCTCGCGATCCTTTGGGCGCCCCCGAGCGGCCCGAGGAACGCGACCCCATGTGGACGCTCGAGCGTTTGCTCTCCTCGCCCACGATCGCGAGCAAGGAATGGGTCTACGAGCAGTATGATTCGTCCGTTCGTACAAACACAGTCAACGGCCCCAAACCGGCGTCCGACGCTGCCGTGGTGCGACTTCGCGGCACTCGTAAGGCGCTCGCTCTCAAGACCGACTGCAACGGCCGCTACGTCTATCTCGAGCCGAGAACGGGTGGGCGAATCGCAGTAGCCGAATGCGCGCGTAACGTCGCGTGCACCGGCGCTCGGCCGATGGCGATCACGAACTGTCTCAATTTCGGCAACCCAAAGCGGCCAGAAGTCTTTTACCAGTTTCGTGAGGCTGTCGGCGGAATGGCGGATGCATGCGCCGCGTTAGGCACTCCCGTCACGGGCGGCAACGTATCGTTCTATAACGAGAGTCCGGCGGGAGCCGTCTTCCCGACCCCGACCATCGGCATTGTCGGTCTCATCGAGGACGTCGACACCGTGACGCCGTCGGGCTTCGTCTCCGCGGGGCATGCGATCGTTCTCCTCGGCGAGTGTACCGCGGAGTTAGGCGCGAGCGAGTACCTCAGTCGCATTCATGGAGTCACGGCGGGTCAGCCTCCGGCGTGCGACCTCGAGGCCGAACGCAAACTCATCGACGCACTGCTTGCGATGATTCAAGCCGGCGCAGCGCAATCTGCGCACGATGTAAGCGATGGCGGACTCGCAGTAGCGCTCGCAGAGTGCTGCATCGGTGATCGCAACGCACCATTCAGTGCGGCGATCGATCTGAGTGGTTGGGACGGATTGCCGTTGCGGGCATTGCTATTCGGTGAAGCGCAGGGTCGCGTAATCGTATCGACCGGTCGTCCAGCGGAAGTCGAGCGCATCGCCAACACTCATGGAGTGCCGGCGCGCGTCATCGGCCGAGTCGTAGCAGCCGAGACGCCATTCACGATCCGCGTCGGAGCGCAGGAATTCGCCGGCGACATTCGGCGACTCGCTGCGGCATTCCACGAAGCAATTCCGCGGTTGATGACTCGCGTGGCTACCGCCGCCGAGACTCCGGAGGGAGCGGCGGCTCCCGCTTCCACCTAACGCGGAGCGGCGCGCCGTGTGCGGCATCTTCGGTATTCATGATCACCCAGGGGCGGCGGCATTGACGCGGCTCGGTCTCTACTCCTTGCAGCACCGCGGCCAGGAATCCGCAGGCATCGTCTCGGTGGACGAGCACGGTCGCGCGAATGCGATCCGCCGAATGGGCCTCGTCTCCGAGAGCTTCGATGAGGGAGAGCTCGCCGCGTTACCAGGTGAGTCCGCGATCGGTCACACGCGCTATTCGACTTCCGGGTCCACCACTTTGGATAACGCGCAGCCGATTCTCGCACGCATGCGCGGCGGACATATCGCCCTCGCACATAATGGGAACCTCGTCAACGCGAGCGAGCTGCGGAATGAGTTGGAAGATCAAGGCGCCATTTTCGCCTCGACGTCAGACTCGGAAGTCATGGTGCACCGACTCGCCCGCGCGAGCGGCGGCACACCCGAGGCGCGACTGGCCGCGGCGTTGGTTGGCGTCGAGGGTGCTTACTCGCTCATCGCACTGATCGACGACACCTTGCTCGCCGCTCGCGATCCACGCGGTTGGCGCCCACTCGTAATGGGTTGGCTGAACGGTTCGCTGTGTTTCGCATCGGAAACGTGCGCCTTCGATCTGGTTGGCGCGCAACTCGATCGCGAGGTTGCGCC
>DATBKN010000317.1:0-5163 GCA_036555845.1 Gemmatimonadaceae bacterium
GGAATGTGCAGCTCGGCTGCCGCGCGCGCGCCTAACGCATGTGCGAGCGCGATGCAGTCGTCCATCGTTGATCCCTCGAGTGGGACGAAGGGAACGACGTCGGTGGCGCCGATGCGCGGATGCGCGCCCTGGTGCGTCGTCAGGTCGATCTTTTCCGCTGCCACGCGCATGCCGGCGAGCGCGGCATCGACGGCACGCGCTTTCGGCGCCACGAAGGTGATAACCGAACGATTGTGTGAGGCATCAGAGGAGACATCGAGCACGACGACGCTTTCCACCGAGGCAATTGCTGCGCGGATTGCCTCGACGACTTCAGGTCGTCGGCCTTCGGAAAAGTTTGGAACGCATTCTATCAATGACATAGCCCTTGCTCGTAGATCTTAGGCATTAGCTCTTAGGAAACCTCTCAGCCCGTTAAGAGCTAAGAGCTACGACCTAGGAGCTTGTTAAGCACCCATGAGTGCATAACGGGATTTCCGGCGACGAGGCCGCCGTGCGACACTTTCTTCTCATTGCCATCGAGATCAGTCACCACTCCACCAGCTTCACGAATCAACAGGATTCCTGCTGCGACGTCCCACGACGATAGCGACAATTCCCAAAACGCATCGAAGCGGCCGCACGCGACGTCGGCCAGATCGAGCGCGGCCGCACCAGCTCGACGGAGGCCAGCCGCCTCACGCGCGACACGCGTGAATCCAGAGAGATACGGTTCCAACTGTGAAGGATCTCGAAATGGAAAGCCTGTGCCGATGAGCGCACGCGATGGCTTTTCGATCTTTGATACGGCAATACGTTCTTGGCCTCGATAGGCACCGGCGCCACGACGCGCCGTGTACTGAACGTCGCGCGGCACATCGTGCACGACCGCCGCCTCCAAAAGACCGTCAACCATCGCGGCAATCGACACGGCGTACTGCGGATAGCCATGCAGGAAGTTCGTCGTGCCGTCCAGCGGATCGACAGCGAACACAAGCCCTTCCGAACGCGTCTCGTCAGGCGACAATTCCTCACCGATGATCGTCGCGTCGGGAAAACGCTCGTGGAGCAGCCGCCGGATCCGCTCTTCGGCCCCGGTGTCGACCGAGCTGACGAAATCGGCGCGAGATTTCGACTGCCAATCCAGCTCCAGCAAACGAGCCGACTGCTCGGCGATGAACGCCGCTGCCTCACGAGCCGCGTCGCAACAAGCGGCGAGAAGCGACTCGCTTGTCAGCACGCGGCGTTGATCGGCTGTTTGTGCACCGATAAGTTGGCCTGATGCCACGCATCTTCAGCGGCATTCAGCCGTCCGGCGAGCTGCACATCGGCAACTACCTGGGTGCCGTCAAGAATTGGGTCGCGCTCCAGTACGAGATCGAGTCGCTGATCTGTATTGTCGACTATCACGCCATCACGATTCCGTTCGAGCCTGCGGATCTGCGCCGCCGCACGCACGAAATGGGGCTGTCACTGCTCGCGTCAGGCATCGACCCCGAGCGCGCGATTCTCTTTGTGCAGTCACGAGTGCCGGAACATACCGAGCTTGCATGGATCTTCAACTCGGTGGCGCCGCTGGGTGAGCTCGAGCGGCAAACCCAGTTCAAAGAGAAAGCCGCGCGACAAGAGAGCGTGAATTCCGGAATCCTCATGTACCCGGTTCTGCAAGCTGCCGACATTCTGTTGTATAAAGCGGATACGGTGCCGGTCGGTGAAGATCAGCTGCAACACCTCGAGCTATCGCGCGAAATCGCGCGCCGCTGGAACGCTCGCTTTGCCGAAGGATTCTTTCCAGAGCCGCAGGCACGCCTAACGCCGACGCGGCGCATCCTGGGACTGGACGGCCAGGCGAAGATGTCGAAGTCGCTCGGCAATACAGTTGGATTGCTCGAGGAGCCCGCTGAGATCTGGGAAGAGCTGCGGCCGGCGATGACCGATCCCGCGCGCGTAAAACGTACCGACCCGGGAACGCCAGAGATCTGCAACATCTTTTCATTGCACAAAGCGTTTTCTCCGCCCGCAACGGTGGAGCACGTCGCTGTTCAGTGTCGCACGGCAGGCTGGGGCTGCATCGATTGCAAGAAGGTGCTTTTCGAGTCGATGCAGCAGGAACTTACGCCCATCCGGGAACGCGCGAAGGCACTCTCGGCGCAGCCTGGCAGGGTGGCTGAGATCCTGGACGCCGGAGCGAGGCGAGCGCAGATCATGGCGAGCGCAACCATGGCAGAAGTCAAGTCGCACATGGGACTTACGTAACGTCATTGGACGTTGCCTTAACTCGGAAGATTCGTCCTCCTCGCGGGATCTGGCGTGCAAATCCGCGCGCTGGCCGCTCGGACTCTCACTCCGCGAGTCGATGGAAAAGATCATCAAAGCTGCGATCGATCGCGGCGCCTCGGACCTGCATATCAAAGCAGGCGACGTTTTCCGCGCTCGCATCGATGGCAAGCTCGTCGCCATCACGAAGCAGGCGCTCACGCCGGAGCAGACGCGGGCCATCGCGCTGCGGCTGATCCCTAACGAAAACGTTAGGCAGAATATCGATTCGCTGCTGGACTACGATTGCTCGTGGGGCGCGGCCGGAATCGGGCGCTTCCGTGTGAACATCCTGCGGCAGCGATCCAGCTTCATGATCGTGATGCGCGTGATCCCATTCAACATTCCCACGATCAGCGAGCTCACGCTGCCCCCCGTACTGGAAGACATCGCCATCACCGAGCGCGGAATGGTCCTCGTCACCGGCGTTACGGGCTCGGGTAAATCGAGCACGTTGGCCGCGATGATCCATCACATCAACCTGCACGTGCACAAGCACATCGTGACGTTGGAGCAGCCGATCGAGTTCCTGCATCGCGACGTGCAGTCGTCCATCACGCAGCGCGAAGTGGGCGTCGACACGGAATCATTCCGCGACGGACTGCGCGCGGCGCTGCGGCAGGACCCCGATGTCATCGTGCTGGGCGAGCTACGCGACACGGAATCGATCGACACGGCGTGCAAGGCCGCCGAGACCGGCCATCTTTTGATGGCGACGGTGCACACACCGGACGCGCAGTCGACGATCATGCGCATGGTTTCGATGTTCCCGCCGGAAGAGCAGGACGTCGTACGGATCAGACTCGCGGAATCGCTTCACGCTGTCATCTCGCAGCGCCTCCTCCCGCGAGCCGATGGGCACGGACGCATCGTGGCCTCCGAGGTCATGGTCGCGACGCCCACGATTCGCGATCTGATTCTCGACGGGAAGCGGATCGGCGAGATCCGTGAGTTCATCGAAGAGGGGCGCGACCAGTACGGCACGCAGTCCTTCGACCAGCATCTGGCTGACCTGGTGAACTCGGGCGTGGTTACATTTGATGTCGCGCTTGCGGCATCGACTCGGCCGGCGGACTTCCAGCTCAAGATGAAGGTCCTCCAGAGCCAGACTCCGACGATGGGTAGCCGCAAGGCGGTAGAAACGCCAAAATCGAAGCAGGGTTCGAATGGCGCACCTGACCTGCTAGAGGAGAACGCCGAGTGGCCGTACGCCAATTCCATGGAGTCTTCGGGCCAGTAACGACCCCCTTCGCGGCCAACGGCGACGTTGATCTTGCCGCGTTTAGCCAGAACCTGAAGGCGCACCTCGCGGCCGGGCTGGACGGGGTGGTCGTCAACGGCTCGACCGGTGAAGCTGCGTTGCTGGACGAGGGCGAGCGGGACCGGCTGCTCGAGGCTGCGCGCGGTGCCGTTGGGAGCGACAAGCTTCTCATCGCCGGAACTGGGGCCGAATCGGCGCGCCTAACGATTGATCGTTGCCGCCGGGCGGCGTCGGCCGGCGTGGACGCCGCGCTCGTCGTCGCACCGCACTATTACGGCGACAAGATGACCCCGCAGGCGCTCAAGGCGCACTACGAGCGCGTGGCGGACGAGAGTCCGCTCCCGGTGCTGCTCTACAACATCCCCAAGTACATGCATTTCCGGCTGGAGCCGGATCTCGTGCAGCAGCTGGCCGGGCACGACAACATCCTGGGGATGAAGGACAGCGCTGGCGATGTCGAGTGCCTCGGGCGGTACGTCCAGGTGCAGGACGAGACGTTCAGCGTGCTCACGGGTCATGGTGGGTCGTGGCAGCAGGCGCTGGCGTTAGGCGTGCGCGGCGGAATTCTGGCCGTGGCCCTCTTCGCCGTGGAGTTGACGCTGGCGATCCGCGACGCCATGCAGCAAGGGAAGCCTAACGAGGCAGTGGAGCTGCAGTCGCGGCTCACGCCGCTGGCGCTGCAAATCGTGGGCAAGATGGGCGTGGCGGGAGTCAAGGCGGCGATGGACGCGGTGGGGCTGCGCGGCGGACTGACGCGACTGCCCCTGCTGCCCCTGGGAGCGATCGAAGCGGAACGCGTGCGGCAGCTGCTCAGCGAGTCGGCAATAGCGGCGGGACAAGCGTCGACAGCGTCATAAGTTAAGAAGCAAGCACGTTAAAAGGGCCTAGCGCGCGAGCGTTAAGATCGTCAACGCCGTTAAGCTTGTCGCGACACAGACGTTAGGCACGGTTCACGCTGTTGACGGCTTTACGCCCGCGTGTGCGTCCTGTTTGACGTATCTGCCTCTTAACCCATGACGCTGTCGACGTTGTGGAGTGGGGTGGGAATCCTGCGCGCATAGTGCGCCGTAGTGGCGCCATGACTGTTCTCATACTTGGCCTGGTTCTGCTGCTCTGCCTCTTCCTCGTGCCCCTCGGGCTTCCGGGGACCTGGCTCATGCTCGGCAGCGCGATCGTGTACGACATCCTCGTGCCGAGCAATCCGATCGGCTGGTGGGCGATCGGGATCGCGACCGCTGGCGCGGTCGTGGGAGAAATCTTCGAGTTCACGGTCTCCGCCAAGTACACAGCGAAGTACGGCGGCTCTCGTCGCGCAGGCTGGGGCGCGATCCTCGGGGGCATCGCTGGTGCGTTCATCGGCGTCCCCGTTCCCATCATCGGATCGGTCATCGGAGCCTTTGTCGGATCGTTTGTCGGCGCGCTGGTAGCCGAATTCACACGGCGTGAGGCGACCGGCAGCTCGGCGACCCGCGTGGCGACCGGTGCCCTCGTCGGGCGCGTCGTGGCGACGGCGCTGAAATTGGCACTCGCGGTCGCGATCGCCGTGGTGCTGATTGTTGGCGCGGTTGCCTAGGAGATAGGGATAGGGGTAGGGGTAGGGGTAGGCT
>DATBKN010000318.1:0-3899 GCA_036555845.1 Gemmatimonadaceae bacterium
CTGAGCGGCTATTCGAATATTCAGCGGACGAAGTCGTCGGCAGAAACATCGATGACGTCCTCGATGCACGCGACGCGTTAGGCAACCGCGTACCGGCGACCGGCTCCGACTCATCGAGCCGACGTCTAGAGGACGAGATCCCGAACCTCGACCTGGAAGTGCGCACCCGGTCCGACGGTCGGATCTGGGTGAACGTCTCAACGATCGTCTTCAAGAACCGGCGAACGGGGCGCCGGCTGTTCGCGCGGTTGCTGCGCGACATCAGCCAACACCGATTGAATGAAGAGTTGTTGAACCGCATGCTGGATGCCGCTCGCCAATTGGTCTCGCGCGGCCAGGCGCTATCTCATCATGCCGCGGTCGAGGCGCTCTCCGAACAGGAACTCCGCATTCTTAAGCTCTTCGCAGAGGGCCGCAGCTCCTCGACCATAGCTCGCAAGCTGAGTATTTCGGCGCAGACGCTCCGCAATCACCTGCACCACATTAATCAGAAGCTTCGCACGCACAGCCGCCTTGAGGCCGTGACCCACGCTCAGCGCCGTGGACTGATCGTGTAGCGAGCTTGGACGACGTGCTGCGTTCAAATGGATCACCGTAAGATGGTACGGGTCGCCTAACGGCGCAACGCCGTGAACCAAGAAGTAAGATACGTGCCACACCCACGGTCTCTTGTGCCTGGGAAGGTAGCAAGAGTGTCACGCGAGGCCCCATCGCTCCTCGATCCATATGAGACTGGCGTCGTAATGTAGATCGATGAAAAGGTGCCGACGACGATCCCGAAGCTCCTAAGACTTCGCGGCGTTCACATCGCCGAGCCGCGCTTGCGCCGTGTTGAGCGCCGGCACGCCCCATGAAATGCCTTCAGTGACGTCGGGCAGGGGAGCAGCCGCCTTGCGCACCTTGTCAAAGACGTCGGCTTTGGACCTGGCAGGCATACCGAAACCTAACGCGCGAATTAATCAAGTGGCCGCTCAGTCATCCGCGCGACGAGATGGACTTGAGCGTCGTTGCGAGTCAGCGTCTACTGGCGTGTTGTACAGCGCGCCGTCAGGCTGCCTAACGGGTGCGCGAGCGGCTCGCTATCTCGCGGCCGGCGCGGCAAACCGATCGGCAGCGAGCTTGGCGACATTGGTGATTACCTTGAGCGCACGGGCCGGCGGCTGCGGTGCCTCCCGCCATACGAGAAGTCGGCCATCCGGTCCAATGTCGCAGCCGTTCCCCCAGAGATCCCACGTGGTAAAAAGGCCATTCCCCTGAAAGAGAACCCGCGGTTCCGACGCGTCGATATCGTCCCCCGTGATGCGAACGTGAACCGCCGAGAGAACGCGGCTGACGCGGTAGGCAACCGCGTTGCCGTTAGGCATCCACCGCGCCTGTGTCGTTGCGCCAGGGACGAGCTTGAAGGTTCGCGCCGCCGAGTCGAGTGTCGCGCTCGTGACGAACAGTCCGGCGCGGCTCGTGTACGCGATCCACCTCCCATTCGGAGAGAACGTGCAATCTCCCTACCGCCGACACTGAGCTCCCGAGGCGGAGCGCCATTGTCCACGCGGCGCAAGAGCAGCGTCTCGGCAAGTTCCCTCATGCCTCGGGCCGTCCTGACTCGGTACGCTTCCTCACACCGCAGCGAACCGTCTGCCGATTCATCGAACGTGTTCGACATTTGGTAGACCGATTGGGGCGGCGTGAGACGCAGGGCGAGGGTTGTCGCGTCAAGCTCCGCCCCCTGCGCGCAACAACCGCGTGCCTGTGACGTGTCCGGTGTATAGAAGCCAAAGAGCGCTCTCGCATTTCGGGACCAAGACATCACAGTAAACTCGCCCTCGAGGCGCGCCTGATCCTCGATCCGGCGTGCGAGGTCCGCGATTCGCGTCTCGGCCATCCCGTTAGGCATCCGCTCGACCATCGCCAGACGGCGGCCGCCGCGCGACAAGCGAAACGCGAGGATAGGTCCTGCGCGCACCGGGAGTGTGTCACCGGTGATACCCCGCGTGGCGAGCGAGAGACCGGTTTGCGTCAGCCGCGCTCCACCTGCTCGCGTCACCGCGAGGGCAAATGCCGAAGTCCGCAACGAACGCGTTGCCGTCCTGGAGAAGAATGTTCTCCGGCTTGATGTCGCGATGGATCACCCCTTGGCGGTGCGCGTGCTCGAGGGCGGCGGCGACAGTCGTTCCGATGCGGACCACGCCGTCGAGCGGAAGCTGGCCTTCGCGGTCGAGATGCCCACGGAGCGATTCGCCGCGGACATACGGCATTACATAAAACACGAGGCCATTCGATGCGCCTGAATCGAAGAGAGGAAGGATTCCCGGATGTTGGAGCGTCGCCGTGGTGGTGATCTCATCGAGAAACCGATCGGCGCCGAGCACCGCCGCGATCTCCGCGTGCAAGACCTTCAGCGCGACCTTTCGCTGATGCCTGAGGTCCTCGGCCAGATACACAGTGGCCATGCCACCTGCACCGAGCTCGCGTTCGATGCGGTACCGTCGGAGAGGATTTCTGCGGGGCTCGGCACGGGCCGCGAGAACTTGCTACCTGTTCACCTCGGTCGCCATCATTCGCGAGGGTGGGCGGGATTATTTCGCCGCCCGATTGGGGCGAGCGACTCGCGAAACGCCGCCGACCTCGGCTCACAATCATCGACTCCGCGTAAGGCTGTTGACGAAGCGTCCCTGCGCATCGAAACTGCGGTGCCTAACGAGTCCACCGCCAGGCATCGGATGCCTGCACAGGGTGATCAGACAGCCTGGCGGGCGTCGCGCAGCGACTTCATACCCATGAAGGGGATAGCCGAAGGCCACTGCCAGCGAGGCAAGGCCTCCGAGGTTGCCCATCATAAGGCCGCGGAGAAACGATCCGAAGATGGCGACGGCGATTCCCATGATTACCATCTGCCGCCGATACGCACCGACGCAGCCGCCGGCTGCTCGTATGCATACAACGCTAGCATAATGCTGCAAAGGCGTCCAGTTCATCGCTCGCGCGACACTTGGATCTGCTGGCGGCGATCGGCGACCTGCGCGCGATCCGCGCGGGCTCGTTTTTTCTGGGGCAGATGAAGTTCATCCCCGAGCGCGTGCGGATGTGCCACTGCTCCTAGTGCTCGCCTTCGCGTGGATCCTGTTCCACTACTATTGGATGTGGCGCGTCTGTGTTCGGGGCCGCTTGAGCGGCATCGTCGTCGGCGCCACCCAATCACGTTGACAACTTCTTGCGCGGCGCGCGGATGAATTCGCGTCGTTAGGTTTTCGGCATGCCTGCTAGGCCCAACGCTAACGTCTTCGACAAGGTGCGCAAAGCGGCGTCCGCCCTGCCCGATGTGGCGGAAGGCATCTCGTGGGGCGTGCCCGCGCTCAAGGTGCGTGGGACGATGTTCGCTTGCATTGCTACCAACAAACAAGCCGAACCTGACAGCCTTGTCGCGCGGCTCAGTTTTGTTGATCGCGACTGGTTGATCGCTCAGGATCCAGACGTCTTTTACCTCAAACCGCACTATCTGAACTACCCGTGCGTCCTTGCACGGTTGCGTCGCATTAAGGCCAAGGATCTTCGCGAGCTGCTCGTGAATTCGAGGGAGTTCGTTGCGTCGCTAAAAACGCGGCGCAAGCGCGGCACTGCGCGGTGAACGTTGCGAAAGCTCAGGAGAACGAAGACTGCTGACGTTGTTAGCCACTCTCCCAGAATGAAAAAGAGCGGCACGAAGCCGCTCTTTCGAAGTCGGGACGGCGGGATTTGAACCCGCGACCCCCTGAACCCCATCCAGAAGGCAGCATTTAGACGTAGCCAGACGTATCGCGCTTGAGCTATGGCGCACAATGACTTAGCGCTTTAGCTTCCCAGACGTACCCCGCCCGACTTGGCTACAACTTGCTTACTATGTGCTTACTGTAATGCCGACGCTT
>DATBKN010000319.1:0-4481 GCA_036555845.1 Gemmatimonadaceae bacterium
CGCTGGCGAGATGCGGTCGGGCCTTCGCGTTAATCAGGTTTTGGCCCAGCACTTCAGCACGCCGTTCTGGAGGTAGCAGACATCGCCCGGGCCGCGGCCCGTGAACATCTTGGCTACCCTCGGCAGCACCTGACCCTCGACGATGATCCCGTCGAGTTGGTTCGGATTGATGATGGCGCGAGGCACATCCTTCATGAACGGGAGTTTGCCTTCCGAGCCACGCAGAAAGATGGCCTGGACTCCGCTGTTAGGCAGGACAACTATTCGCCTCGTTCCCAGGTCCTCATCCGAGAAATGCACTTCGATCTTCGTGAAACGCCCCATTTGCTCCTCGCTCTTGGAGAGTCGTTAGGTCCTGCTACAGCCCGCCGCCGATACCGCGGAGGCGCGATGGAGCGCACCGCGCCTCCTTCCAAGCAGCTTACTTGAGCGAGCCTTTCAGCGCGAGAGCCGCCGCGGCGCGCCCGATGTTCTGGCCCTCTTCAATTATCGGATCGATAGTGAATGCCGCCGTCGGCGGCCACCGACGACCTCCTGTCTCTCACGGCGGCGCGCTGGCAGGTCCGGCAACCACTCCAGCGCCTAACGGCATCCGGGATCTGCAGCCGGCACGGTTATCGGCGCTCCGACTGGAATGTTGAAACGGGTTACCAGAAGTACAGCCGGGATGTCGCTCACCACCACGGCCCGGTGGACCTGATTCCCAACTTCGAAATACGCGCTGCCAGGTGTAAACACAGCGCTCGGCCTACAGACATGAGGCTCGAGGACGCGCTCGACCTTGATTTCGCCTTCGATCACGTAAACGAAACTCGGCCCCGGATGCGTATGCCACGGGCCGGCACCTGGCGCAAACGTCAGCGACTGCACAACGATGTCGGTGCGCGCGTCCGAACGCATCAGAAAATCGGGCAGCTGCTGGAGACGGAAAGGGTCGAGCGGCGCCCGAAAGGTGAACGGAGCCAGCGAAGATCCGGTGACGTTCGCCGATGCCCCATGTATGGAGTGGTCTGGTTGAGTTAACCCGCCGGCCACTGCAGTGGGCGCGTCACGATCGCTGCAGGAAATCGCCACTACGAAGGCCCCCACGAAGGCCATCCCGCCGATTATCGATCTGACTTGCATTGCGTACCTCCACGTGAGTGTTGAGATGACCGCATTTCACGTGGGATAACGAGACACGCCGCCAAAACCCGACATCGCAGCGCTGCAACATCGGATACGCGTGTTTAGCGCGATCCGCCGAGGCGATGCCTGGCGGAAGACACCCGCCGGCTGTCGGCAGATTGCTGCTACGCGATCGACGAACTGGCCGCTTAAGCGGCCAGCACTGGTAATTCGCTCCGCGTACCGGCGCGCTCGATCACACCGCCGCCCAACACGCGCTCGCCGTCATACAGCACGAGAGACTGCCCAGGTGTGATCGCTGCCACTGCCTCCTCGAGCGCGATCTCGATCTCGCCGTCATCGACGCGCACCAGCTCACCAGCGACAGGTTCGGCACGGTGTCGCACCTGCACCTGCACATGCGCGCCTAACGTAGGCTCCTCGCCGAGCCAGTTCACTTCGCGGGCGACGACGCCGCGACCCAGCAATTCCTCTCGCGGCCCGATTACGACGGCACGCTCGGCCGGCCGGATCGCCACGACATACATCGGCACAGGGAATCCACCCGGCAGTCCGCGCCGCTGCCCGATCGTAAAGCGTGCATAGCCCTGATGCTCACCGATTGCGCGCCCGTCGCTCAGCACGATTGGCCCGGCCGCGAGCGCAGGAGTCCCTGCACCCAGCCGGCGTGCGATGATCTTGGTATGATCACCGTCAGGCACGAAACAGATATCCTGGCTCTCCGCCTTCTCGGCGATGACTTCGAGGCCTAACGCGTGCGCGCGCTGCCGAGTCTCTTGTTTGGTCAGGCTCCCGACTGGCAGCAGCATGCGCTGCAAGACAGCGCCGTCGATTCCCCACAGGAAATACGACTGATCCTTCGTGTGATCGCGACCGCGGTGCAACGCCCCATTCAACACCTGAGCATAGTGCCCGGTCGCCACGAAGTCCGCGTCGATGGAGTCTGCCTTACGCACGAGATCGCGGAACTTCGTGAACGTGTTGCAACGCACGCATGGAATCGGCGTGCGTCCGCGCACGTACTCGCCCACGAAGTCATCGACCACATCGTGCCCAAAAGCGCTCTCGAGATTCAGCACGTAGTGCGGAATGCCTAACTGCTGACAGACGCGCCGCGCATCGTTGATCGAGTCGAGCGAGCAGCACGGGCGATCGGGCACGTCGTCGCCGTAGCAGAAGAGCTTCATCGTGGCGCCCACGACGTCGTAGCCCTGCTCGACGAGCAGCGCGGCCGCGACGGAGGAGTCCACGCCGCCGCTCATCGCCACGAGCACGCGCGTCATCGCTGACCTGCGAGGCGGCGCGCCTTTTGGATCAGGGCAGGGAACAGATCGGCGACGAGCGCCATGTCTTCATCCGTCGTTAGGCTGCCGAGGCTCATGCGGATCGCCGATGTCGCGAGCTCGGGACGCACACCCATGGCGCTCAATACATGCGACGGCGAGACGCTCCCGCTCTGACAAGCCGATCCGGCCGAACACGCCACACCCTTGAGGTCCAGCGCCATCAGCATCGACTCCGAGTCCGTACCGGCCACCGAGATATTGAGGATGTGCGGCGCGCGCTCTGCTCCCCGTCCATGCACAACAGCGTCGGGAATGCGCTCGAGCAATGCGGCCTCTAGCCGGTTCCGCAGCTGCTCGAGCCGCGTACACTCAGCCTCGCGCTCTTCGACGGCCAGCTCGGCGGCGCGCGCCAGTGCGACAGCGAACGCGACGTTCTCGGTTCCCGGCCGCCGGCCACGATCCTGCTCACCGCCGTGCATCAGGGGATCGATGCGCACACCGCGCCTAACGAACAGCGCTCCCGTTCCCTTGGGTGCACCGATCTTGTGGCCGGAAATGGTGAGCAGATCGATCGGCAGCTGGGAAAGGTCGATCGCGATTTTGCCGAACGCCTGCACGGCGTCCGTGTGGAAAACAGCGCCACGTTCCTTGGCTCGCGCAGCTAACTCAGGTATCGGCTGCACTACGCCGATCTCGTTGTTCACCCACATCACGCTCACGACGCCAGCCTGTTCATCGACCATGGAGTCGTACGACGCGCGGTCCACGACTCCGTGCGCGTCCACGTCGACGATGCGCTCTTCGCCGCCCTCAGCCGCGACGCGGTGGCTCGTCGCGAGCACAGCCTTATGCTCGATAGGGGTCGTCACGATGGCGCGACGTTCTGCACGGGTCGCGCGCCAGGCGCCGAGCACGGCGAGGTTGTCGGCTTCGGTTCCGCACGACGTGAAGACGATCTCGTCGACGCGCGCGCCTAACGTGCGGGCAAGACGCTCGCGAGCCTCGTCCAGGGCTGTGCGTGCCTCGCGGCCCCAGCGATGCACGCTCGAGGGGTTGCCAAAACGGGGGCCAAAAAATGGCGTCATCGCCTCGACGACCTCCGGGCGTACCGGCGTCGTCGCTGCGTGATCTAGGTAGACATGCTTGGGCATAGCGCACACGAATATAACCGTTTCAGGGTGCCTCCCGCGTCACCTGGGCGCGCGTCCTAAGACTCAGTCCAGCGCCAGCTTACCTCGGCGAAAGCGGCTCCAAGCCAGCATTGCCGCTGCGAAGCCAATCGAGCCGAGCGCGGCTGCCGCCGTCAGAGCGATCCGTTCCATTCCCCAGCCGCGCACGGTCGTCACGATTGAATAGCGCTGTTCCGCGGGCAGGATCTGGAAGATCAGCGCGGGTGCCAGGAAGATCACAAGCATGATCACGCCGAATGTCTGCTGTGCCTGGCGCACCGTCGTCGCGCGCAGCGAGATGAAGACGCCGATCCCCGTCTGCGCCAGACAGGCAGCAAAAGTGAGGATGGCGAGCAGCGCGCCGAAGCGGGGCTCGAAGAGCAGCGGAAATCTGTAGGGATTGGCAATGTTAAGCGTTAGGCACGCGACCACGGCGTTCACGGCGACGAACGCACAGCCATAGCTCAACGCCGCGAGCATTTTGCCGAACAGGATCGCCGAATCGGGCAACCGTGTCGCGAGCAGCGACTCCAGCGTTTGCCGCTCGCGCTCACCGGCGATGGCGTCCACGATCAGCGCGGAGGCCATGCTCGACGCCAACGTGGGGAAGTAGAACATCACGACCCAGGAGCTGAGCCAGTCCGGCCCAAACTGGAGCGGCGTGACGACGCCGAGCAGCAGCACGATGACGACGGCCGACAAGCCGCCGCGCCGCAGCCGCAGCAGCTGATCGCGGAACTCCAGCCATTCCTTGCCGAGGATCGTGAGCGTGTCGCGAATCACTTGGCGGCCTGCGCGTCTTCGGCAACGAGATCGAGAAACGTACGCTCCAGGGTCGGCCGCTCACGACGCACCTCTTCGATCTCCGCGCCATGTTCGATCAACGCGCGTACCAGCG
>DATBKN010000320.1:0-2067 GCA_036555845.1 Gemmatimonadaceae bacterium
TTGCCTCAGCGAGTGGCCGGGCCTCGAGCCGCCGCGGACGCCGCTGCGCATCGAACCCGCGCGAGATCAAACCAGCGCGCTCGAGCACCTTGAGGTGCTTCGAGATCGCCGGCTGGCTCATCGCGAACGGCGCCGCCAGCTCGGACACGGATGCATCCCCCCTCGCCAGCCGCGAGAGGATCGCTCGGCGCGTCGGATCGGCGAGCGCGGCAAACGTCGCATCGAGACGGCTCACAGCCATGTGTCCATAACCTCTAGGTTGCATAACCTATTGGTTATCTAACACCCAAAGACCGAGGCGTCAAGGGTCAAGAAAGTGTCGCTTACGGGTTTTACCGGAGGCACCCGCGCTTATGGAGTGGCGTTAGGGTGCTCCCAGCGCACGGCGAATTTGATCCAGGTGCTTCTGATTGTGCGCCGCGACCTTGTCGAATTCGTCCTTCAGCGTGCGCACACCCGTCTCGCTGTGCACCCAGCTTCCAGCCGTTCGGTGATGTCCATTGTCGCTGATTGTTGCGTTCATTCTCAATCGCTTCGCAAGGCCACGTTCGGGTCCACACGCGAGGCGCGCAACGCTGGAACGCAGCTCGCCGCCAGCGCCACGGCCGGCAGGATGAGCACCACAGCAGCCAGCACCAATGGATCGTGCGGCGATACGCCGAACAACAACGGCTCCACCCAGCGTCCTGAGACCATCGCGGCAACGGCGCCCAGCACAACGCCAACCACTACGACGCCAAGACTCTCGCGCACGATCAGCCTAACGACATCAGCTCGGCGCGCACCCAGGGCAACCCGCACCCCCATCTCATGCGTGCGCTGGACCACGCTGTGCGCGACTACGCTATACAAGCCGATCGCGGCAAGCGCCAAAGCAAGTCCGCCAAACACGGCGAACATCGTTGCGCCCAGTTGCCACGAGCGCATCGATGGCGCCACGATTTCCCTGAATGACTTTGCGACGACGTAGCCAGCTCCGGGCATCACGTCCTGCAACCCGCGCCGCAGAGCCTCGGTGGCTTCGTCTGCATTCCCTCGCACGCGTATGAAGAACGAGTAGTGGTTCTCGCCGAGCTGCGCCTCGGGAAGGTAGTAAACCAGATCCCAGTCCTGCGCGAAGCTGCCGATCTTCACGTTCTCCGCGACACCGATCACTTCGCGGCACGGTGTGGTGTCAGAACTCGTCTTGACGCACTTCCCGATCGCGTCCTGCTTGGGCCAAAGACCATCCGCGACAGATTGGCTGACGATCACGACGAGCGGACCACCCGCACGATCTGCCGCACTGAACGGGCGGCCCCTAACGATGCGTGTGCCGGTCGTCGCGAAGTAGCTTGGCGACGCACCCTGCATGATGAATGCACCGAGCTTGCTCGCCGAGTCGGCACCCGGCAGGTAAAGGTCGTCGCTGTACGTCGTGGAGAACGGTACTGTTAGCGCGACCGACGCATTCTCGACAACAGGATTCCGCCGCGCGCGATCCATCAGCGATTCACGCAGCAGGCGCCGACGGATAGAGTCGACCTGCATACCGCGCAAATGCGGTTCTACCCATACGAGTCGATCGACGTCATATCCTGCGTCCACAGAGCTGATCTTCTGCAGGCTGCGCACGAACAGGCCGGCGCCGATGAGGAGCACCACAGACAGCGCCGCTTGCATAACGAGAAGCGTCGTGCGCAGTCGAGAGCGATGCCCGTATCCTTCTCTCGGACCCGCTTTGAGCGCAGCGGCAACGTCAGTGCGACGCGACTGCAGTATGGGCGCGATGCCGGCGAGCACTCCCGCGAGGATGGCCGTGGCTCCCGCGAACAGCAGCACGCGCTGATCGCCGATCGCTCCCTCCCATTCCACCTGCGGGATGAGCAACGCTCGCAACACACGCCCGCCCCATTGCGCGACGAGCAGCCCGCCGATCGCTCCGAGAAATGCCAGAACGAGACTCTCGACAAGGAGCTGCGCAACGAGCCGCGCGCGGCCGACGCCTAACGCCATTCGCACGGCGATTTCGCGCTGACGATACAAGGCTCTGCCAAGCAGCAGATTCCCCACGTTCGCGCAGGCGAT
>DATBKN010000321.1:0-5242 GCA_036555845.1 Gemmatimonadaceae bacterium
GTTCGGCGGCATGTTCGATACGCTCATGTGGCCAATCCTGGGCGTCATCTTCGCGCCCACATCGTTGCTGTGGTTCAGCGCCGTCCAACACTGGTTCGGCGGAGTATGGTCGCTCTGGCCAGTGGTCGGGATGGTGATCGCCGTTATGATCGACCTTTCGCCCGCCTCGAGTAAACGTTAGGCGCGCCGCGTCGTCGCATCCACCACCTTCGGGATCTTGAACTCCTCGGCGAGCACGGGATCCACGGAGTCTCCGTGCACGCGCTTGGCGATGAAGTCGCCTATCACCGGGCCGAACTTGAATCCTTCGGCCGAGCCGCCGCCGGCGATCCAGACGTTGCTCAGCGTCGGATGCTTATCGATGATGAAGTTGCGCGACGCGCTCAGCTCGTAGTGGCAGGCGCGCGTCTCGTTGATCGGCGCCTTGGCCAGCAGCGGGAAACGCTGCGCGACGAACTGGCGTGCGGCCTTGAGGCTGCGCTCCTGCACCCAGCGCGTGCTGTAGTCAGGATCGTAAACACGGTCGCCCCCGGTTCGCACACGGAAGCCGCGATTGTCCGGCAGCAGCGCGGCCCAGCCTGTGACACCCGGATAGTTCCAGCTCGGACAATTGGGATACGTGAAGCGATCGTCCGCGGGAGGGGTGGCGAAGTAAAACACGTGACCAAGCGGTGTACGGATGGCCCTGCCTAACAAGTCGGGGAAGAGCTTCGGGAGCCAAGGACCGCAGGCGAAGACGTACTGGCCAGCGCTCACAGTCTCGTTGGTGGACAGCACGATGTGATTGAGCTTCCCCGCGTTCTCGCTGCCCAACCAGGCGTGCGCGATCTTCACCTCGCCGCCACGCAGCTTGAATACTTCGGCGACCTCTTCACATGCGCGTCGAGCGCGCACGACGCCGGCTTGCGGCTCGTAGAGCACGACACCGATGTCAGTGGTGTCGACGATCGGCCAGCGCTTGTTCACTTCCGTCACTGGCAGAACGTCGTACCTGATGCCGACCTTGTCCCACAGCTCCTTGGTGCGCTTGGTGAAGCTCTCGAGCTCTTTGCGCAGGATGATGTCGCCGGTCGTATAGAAGAGCTGCGTTCTGAACTGCTTTTGCCACTCCTCGTCCCACGCACGCCAGCGGGCGACGGCTTCGTTGGCCCAGCGCATCCATTGCTCGCCTTGCGCGCCCGAACGATCGCCGTACGACGTGCGCACGCCGCGGGTCTCGTCGCCGGACGTGGCGCGCGAGTTCCCAGGTCCGTACGCGTCGACAACGAGGACGCGCATGCCTAACTGGCGCAGGTTGAGCGCTGTCCAGCCGCCGAACGCGCCGGCGCCGATGACGATCACATCGTACGTGGTGCCGCCCTGAGTCGGCGCCCGCTGCGGCATCGGCGGAAGCGGGCCCGGCGGGATGAACGATGGCGGCGCAGAACGACAGGCGGCGAGGAGCCCGACATTTATTCCGGCAATTTTGATGAAGTCGCGACGCTTGAGTGACATAAGTAGCAAGAAAGCTCGACGTGCTACGGACGATCAAGGGCACACGTGAATACGAATGCCGAAACGGTCCGCCGGGCGAACGACCCCTTGACAGTCTTGGGGAAGCGGGCGATCTCTCTCTCCCCTAGACTCTCTTGAGGGGAAGATGGCGAGACCCGACGCCGACATGCTCCACGGAACGCTGGACGTCGTCCTGCTCAAAACGCTGACGTGGGGGCCGATGCACGGCTACGGCATCATCCGCTGGCTGCAACAGCTCACCGACGATGTCCTCGACATCGAGGATGGCTCGCTGTATCCCGCCTTGCACCGCATGGAGAGCAAAGGCTGGATCGACAGCGAGTGGGGGCTGTCGGACAACAACCGACGCGCCAAGTACTACCGCCTAACGTCTGCCGGCAGGAAGCAGCTGCGTGCCCATTCGGCCGCCTGGTCCGCCTTCTCACACGCGGTCTCCAAAGTGCTGGCCGCGAACGCCGCACCGGTTGGAGTCGCTCGGTGACGCGTCCATTCTGGCGCCGCTACCTGCGGTTCTGGGGAAGCAATGTCGCAGCCGACGTAGACGACGAGCTTCGCTTCCACATCGAATCGCGCGTCGCGGAATACGTCGCCGCGGGGATGAGTCCGGCGGAGGCGCGCAGGGCCGCGTGGTCGCGCTTCGGCAACGTGGAGTCTGTGCGCGAGCGCTGCGAAGCGATCGACAACAAACGCGAGCAAGGACGCAGACGAATCGCCATGTGGGATGCATTGAAGCAGGACGCTCGGTACGCGCTGCGTACGCTGCGCCGCAACCCGGCGTTCACACTCATCGCCGTGGTCACCTTGTCGTTAGGAATCGGCGCCAATTCGGCGATTTTCAGCGTCGTGAACGGAGTGCTTCTGCGCCCCCTTCCCTACCGTGAACCTGACCGGCTCGTCAGGCTCTTCACCGCCTTTCGCGGCTCCGGTGAAGAGCGCTACGCGATGTCACAGCCCGAATTCAGCGACTACAAGGGCCTCACGCAGGTTTTCGAAAACGCGGCCGCGTTCACCGGCACCACGCTCACGCTGACCGGAAGCGGCGAGCCGCAGCGCGTGAGCGGGATGGCGGCAACGCGCGACCTCCTTCCCGTGCTCGGCATCACGCCCTTCCGTGGCCGCAATTTCGAGGGTGACGAAGGGCGCGCCGGCCGCGAACCGGTTGTCCTGCTCGCATACGAATTCTGGCAGAATCGATTCGGTGGCGACCCGACGGTGCTCGGCCGTGTGCTGACGCTCAACGGCATCAACCGCCGCGTCGTCGGGATTCTGCCGCGCGACGCCACATTTTTTCGCGCCGAAGCGTTCATCCCCATCTACATCAATCCCGACAGCATGACGGGCCGCGCGACGAACTATTTGCGTGGCGTCGCGCGCTTGCGCCCCGGCGTCAGCGTGGATGCCGCGCAGCGTGAGCTCAACGCGCTGACGCGTCGCATCGCGCAGCAGTACGCGAGCACGTACCCTGAAAGTATGGGCTATGGCGCAACCGTCGTCTCGATGCACGAAGTGCTCGTGGGAGATACGAAGCCTGCGTTGCTCATTCTGCTCGGCGCGGTCGCGCTCGTGTTGCTCATCGCCTGCGCCAACGTCGCGAACCTGCTCCTGGTGCGCGGCGAGGCACGCCAGCGTGAGATCGCCATGCGACTCGCGTTAGGCGCCGGCCGCGGGCGTCTCATCCGCCAGCTCATCACCGAAAGCAGCATCCTCGCTCTGTTAGGCGCCGTCTCTGGCAGTGTGCTGGCGTGGTGGGGAATGAAGTCGCTGCTGGCGATCAATCCCAATGCCGTTCCACGCATGGAGCTCATCGGTTTCGACTTCACAGTCGCGGCGGCAACGTTTTTCCTCGCGCTCGTGACCGGAGTGCTGTTCGGGCTGGCGCCCGCTCTGCAGCTTGTGCGTCCCGTCCTGCGATCGGCGCTGCAAGAAGGATCCCGCGGAGCGAGCGTGGGCGGAGCCCAGCAGCGTCTCGGGCGCAGCCTCGTGATGGGTGAAATCGCGCTGGCTGTCGTTGTCGTGATCGGTGCGACGCTGCTCGTGCGCAGCTTCTGGGCTCTGCGTTCCAGCGACCCCGGATTCCGCGCCGACAGCGTTCTGGCCATCGATCTCGCGCTGCCGGCAACGCGCTATGATCCTGCCGCCACAACCGTCTTCTACCGCGAGCTCGTTAGGCGCGTCGGCGCGCTGCCTGGCGTCGAACGGGTTGCCATGGTTGCGGAGCTTCCTCCGGTGGCGGGCGGCAACAACTGGGACATCGAGATCGCCGGTCGTCCGCTTGCCCCAGGCCAGGCGGCTCCTTCGCCGCAAATCAACCCTGTGGGCGGCGAGTTCTTCGCGACGCTCTCCATTCCGATGATGCGCGGCCGCTCGATCGGTGCGTCGGATCGTGAAGGCACGGCGCCCGTCGCCGTCATCAACGAAACACTGGCGCGGCGACTGTGGCCGAGCGCGGATCCCATCGGTCAGCAGATCCGCTTTGACACGAAGCTTCCGTGGGTCACCATCGTGGGTATCGTGCGAGACGTGCACAGCGCGGGCCTGGCCGAAGCGCCGCGCTCGGAGTTGTATCTCGCGCACGAGCAGATGCCGGTGGTGGGCGGTGGAACCGAGCGCACGATGTGGGTCATCGCCAGGACGAAAGTGGATCCGAGCAGCCTCGCAGCCGCGTCGCGCGCGCTCGTGAAGGAAATGGATCCGCTGCTCGCGATCACCGGCATCCGCCGGCTTACAGAAATCGTCGACGAATCCGTGGCGGACCGTCGCCTAACGATGGTTTTGCTGGCCGTGTTCGGGAGCGTCGCGTTGACGCTGGCCGCGATCGGCATTTACGGGATCATGTCGTATTCGGTGCGCCGGCGCACGCGCGAGATCGGCATCCGCATCGCCCTTGGCGGGCGGCCGCGCGACGTCGTGCGGCTCGTCGTCGGTCAGGGGATGCGCCTGACGCTGCTCGGCGTGGTCGCGGGCACTGTCGCAGCGGTGCTCGCCACAAAGCTCATGGCAAAGCTGCTATTCAACACGAGTCCAACGGACGTGGTGACCTTCGCGGCGGTGGTCCTCTTGATGGCCGCAGTCGCATGGATCGCGAGCTGGTTACCCGCGCGGCGCGCGGTTCGTACAAACCCAACCAATGCCTTGCGCACTGACTAACAAAAGCTTTCAGACACCAGTTGGCAGTCGCAAGCTGACAGTTAGCTATCAGCCTTCTGACAGCCTAGCACTGATATCTGGCGTCTGACAGCTTTAGTTGTAAGCGCTGCGCCTAACGTGATGCCTCGCGCGCGAATGCCACCCGCCGGCTACGCCCCGTCGTCACGGTCAGCCCGGTCACGCGGCCAGACTCGCGGCCGAATCGCACGACCCAACCAGCTCCCGAGAACGCATCTGCGAACAGCGGCGTCAGCTCGACGCTCACCTCTCCGCGCGCACCACTGATCATCAGCTTGCCGTCGCGCTGATCCAGGCGCCACGACGTGTTCAGCTCGTCACTGCGATACGAACCGGCGTATTCGTTGAGCTGCGCCGTCGTCGGCTTCGCCTCAGCCACGCGCTCGAACACGCTCTCGCGAACACCCGGCCGGACGACGCGCACGCGCTCGGCGAGGCCGGCGTGCGTCACGTCGAAGCGCAGCATCGTTTCCTGGTTGCCCATGCGGAACTGATGCTGCCCTTCGTGCTTGAGGGCCTGTCCGCCGTCTACAGCCACCGTTCCGTCACGCGAAACGAAACG
>DATBKN010000322.1:0-3912 GCA_036555845.1 Gemmatimonadaceae bacterium
TGCTGCTCGTGCGCGCGACAGAACGGTATCGCGAGGTGGCCGTACGGCTGGCGATCGGCGCGAGTCGCGGCCACGTGATACGCGGGATCGCCGCAGAGTCGTTGCTTCTCGCGTTAGGTGGAACGCTGCTCGGACGCGGACTCGCGGCCGCCGGAGTCGCCGTGGTGCGCAGTCTCTTGCCTGGCGACATGCCGCGAGTTTCCGCCGTGCACGTGGACCTTCGCGTGCTGCTCGTATGCGCCGCAGTCGGTTTGTTGGTCGGTGCGGTCACTCTGCTTCCCGCGCTGACCGCAACACGCACGAGCCCGAGTGAGGCGTTGCGAGCGACGCGCGGCGACGCTTCGATGCGAAGCGGCGTGCGGTTGCGAGGCGCGATCGTGAGCGGCGAGATCGCGCTGGCGCTCGTACTCGTTGTCGGCGCCGGCTTGATGGTGAAGACGCTGTGGCGCCTATCGAGCGTCGACCCTGGTTTCCAATCGGCGCGGGTACTCACGTTTCGTCTGCAGCCGAGCGCTCCGCGATCATCGGGCGAGGCCTACCAGTACTTCACGCGCGTGCTGGATGAAGTCGCGGCATTGCCAGGCGTGCAGTCGACTGGCGGCATTCATCATTTGCCGATGAGCGGGTACAACTGGTGGGCGGACATCGACGTCGAAGGAAGACCGCTCGCCGCCGGCGAGTCCCCGACGCGAGCGGGATGGCGGATCATCGCTGGCGACTATCTGCGCACGATGGGGATCCCGCTGATCTCCGGTCGTGCATTCAGCGCGAGGGATGACGGCAACAACGAGCGCGTGATGCTCATCAACGACGTGCTCGCGAAGCGACTCTTCGCCGGCGAGGATCCCATAGGTCGGCGCCTGCGCGCAGGGAATGCGACGCGCGGCCACTGGGTGCGCATCATCGGCGTAACCCGCGGCGTTAGGCATCAGGCTCTGGAGCAGTCGCCGGATCCGGAGATGTACTTTCCGTTGGCGCAGGTCGGGATGTCTTTCCTGAACATCGTGATGCGCACGACGCTGGACCCGTTGGCGCTGGCGGAACCGACGCGGCGCGCCGTGCGCGCGCTCGACGCCAGCGTGCCGATCGCCGACATGCGCGCGCTCTCGACGGTCGTGCAGGAGTCGACGGCGCGTCAGCGTTTGGTGCTGCGTTTGCTGGCTGCCTTCGCCGGCGTTGGACTTCTGTTGGCCGTGATTGGCGTGTACGGCGTGGTGGCTTTCGGCGTCACGCAGCGGCGCCACGAGATCGGCATCCGCACTGCGTTAGGCGCGCGCCGCCAGTCGATCATCGGCATGGTGCTGCGCCACGGACTCAAGCACGCGTTGATCGGACTGGCCGTGGGCGTCCCCGCGGCCATCGCCTTGGCGCGCACGATGCGCGGCGTCGTCTACGACCTCAGCACGTCCGACCCGCTGACATACGTTGCGGTGGTGCTCATCCTGCTCATGGCAGTCGGACTGGCGAGTTGGATACCGGCTCGACGAGCAGCGTCAGTCGACCCGGTTTCCGTGCTCAAAGACTAGAAGCTGTCAGCCGTCAGCTCACCGCCGACTGCTGACAGCAGCTGGCTTTAGTTGTACCTAACGAGGCAACTCTCCTACGGGAGGAGTGCGTCGGCGATCGTCGCGATCTCGTCGGCTTCACGCCACGCTTCCTCGAGCTCGCTGAGCTCGCCCTCGAGGGCGCGGCGCTCGGACTCTTCGTGCGCCGCCATCTCGAGCGCCAGACGATCCACCAGCGGCACGTCCAACAGCGCCGCGCTCGGCTCGCTGCCGATGCCGCCATGGCCCCAGAATGTGCGACCCGTTAGGCGGAACGCTAGCCGCTGAATATCGGATGTCGCGACTTCCATATCGTCAACGCGCCGCGGCAGTCGCGCGCCTTCTTCCTCCGTACCCCGTCCCCAGTGCGAGCGCAATGCGATCGCCAGCACGCGATTGAAGTAGCTCCCTGGGAACGCGCTCTCATCCACTTTGCGCACGGCTGTCTCGATGAGGTCGTGCGAGAAGCCGCCGCCGCGTTCTGTTCCGTTGATAACGGCGAGCACCCGCGCCGCCGCGCGGACGCCCTCGTCTCCTTCGATCGCGAGAACGCCATGATCGTGCGGAATGTGCAGCTTCCACGGATGGCCCGGCTCCGGTCGTACAAGCGCCGCGTGCACGAGGTGTCTATAACGAACAACCGCTACGGGTAGCTCGCTGCCCAGTTCGTCGCGCGGCGGGGACTCCGGCAGATGAACGAGATCGAGGACGCGATTCCCGTAGACAGCGAGAACCGTTCGCGCAAAGGCGGCGCGTGGATCGCGCTGGCGAGCGTAGCGTGACGCCGTGATTGTGTGGATGCCGCGGACAACGGCCAGCGCTAATTGCTCGACGGTTCGCCGACCGATGGAACGCTTCCTCGTTAGGATGCGTCCGTAGCGCCAGGCAGCGACTTCGGGTCGCAGCGCGGGTCCGACGCGAATGAGCTCGAGTTCCCCGTTTAGCCAGGCGAGACCGATGTTGCCTGACGAGTATCGCAGTGACGTGAGGCGGAATCGTCGCTCGCATTCCTCGACGGCCTCCCAACGCTCTTCGATGGGCGCGAGGTTCCATCCCGCGCACTGTCGGCAGATCGCCCAGAGGCAGCCCTTCTTGGGATCGAACGCGACTCGTCCGGAAACGGCAAAAGTTTCCAGCACGCTGTTGGTGCCGAGTGCCGCGTAGCAGAAAGTGCAGGTCGAGTACACGCTGAGTGATAACCCGCGTTAGACGGACGGTCGCAAGCGACTTCCTTCACGGTAGCGTGCGCGCTGCGCTCGAGCCAGAGCAATCTCGTTCTAAGTGACGGCGGCAGCGCGCCTTCATGTTGTCAAACGACGGTCTCCCGAAGCCGTCACCCGACGCCAGCCCCCAGCCCCCAGCCCCAGCCCTCAGGTCCTATGTCTCTATCTCGTTCAGTCATCGTCTCGCTCGGCGTGCTCGTTCCTGTGGCTGCGGCCTCCCAACCCGGCATGTTCCGCGGCGGCGCAGAGCACCGTGGTGAGTACGCTGGCCCAGGCGTGCCCGCGTTCGGCGGACTGCAGTGGCGCGTGCAGACGTTAGGCCCTGTCCGCGGATCGCCGACGGCTGTCGGCCAGGCAGTGTATGTGGGATCGAGCGATGGATCGGTTTACGCGATCGATCTGCGCAGCGGCGACGTGAAGTGGCGTCACAGTCTCGAGAGCGCTGTCATGTCGACGCCTGCCGTCGACAACGGCCTCGTTCTGGTCGGCTCCTTCGACGGAACGATGCACGCGCTGCGGGTCGCGAACGGCAGTGTCGCGTGGACGTTTCGTACGCGGGCGCCCGTCGCGCTGCGCTGGGGGTTCGAAAGTGGCGAGACATGGACGTCATCACCTTCGATCGTTGGCGGCGTTGCGGTATTCGGGGCCCGTGACGGCAATGTCTACGCTGTGAACGCGGCGACTGGAGCGCAGAAATGGCGATACAACGCCGGAGCGCGCGTCGTATCGTCGCCCGCGGTCGTGAACGCCGCAGTCTTCGTGGGCAGTCAGGACGGCGTGCTCCACGCCATCGACTTCGCGTCAGGCAAGGAGAAGTGGCGATTCGCGACTGAAGGGACGAAGCTGCAATCCAGGGACTTCGGGTTCGATCGCACGACGATTCAGTCGTCGCCTGCCGTCGCGAACGGCGTCGTCTATTTCGGCGCGCGCGATGGATGGTGGTATGCGGTGGATGCAGCGACTGGCAAGGAACGTTGGCGCGTCGACCACAAGGTTTCCTGGATCAACACGTCGCCGGCTGTTAGCGACGGCCTCGTCTACGTTGGAAGCTCCGACGCCCATTTCGTGCAAGCCGTGGACGCAACGAGCGGCGAAGAGCGATGGCGTACATCCACGACAGGGATCGTGTGGGCGTCTCCGGCCGT
>DATBKN010000323.1:0-13971 GCA_036555845.1 Gemmatimonadaceae bacterium
CGCCGCGATCAATCAGGTTGGGCTCGATCACTATCTCATGAAGCCGGGGGAACCGCCGAGCGAGCGACTCTATCCGGTACTGGACGACTTGCTGAGCGAGTGGTCCGCGCGAGTACGACCTCCGTTCGAGGGCATCCGCGTCGCCGGCACCGCGCTGTCGCCGTCGACGTTTCTCATCAAAGATTTTCTCTCGTCGAATCAGATTCCTTATCAGTACATCGATCTGGAGAGTGACGCTCCCACACGCGAGCTCGTGAATTCGCTACCTGACGGGATGTCGCGCCTCCCGGTCGTGTTCTTCCCCGACGGCACGACGATGGTCAAGCCGAGTACGCGCGAGCTGGCCGAGCGTCTTGGGATGCAAACGCGCGCGAAGCAAACGACGTACGATCTCGTCATCGTCGGCGGCGGACCCGCCGGGCTCGCTGCCGCAGTGTACGGCGCCTCGGAAGGTCTCCGCACAGTGCTCGTCGAGTGCACCGCGACGGGGGGACAGGCGGGGACCAGTTCACGCATCGAGAACTACCTCGGGTTTCCCAGCGGGCTCACTGGCGGTGACCTCGCGCGACGCGCCACCGTGCAGGCACGGCGCTTTGGCGCTGAAATCCTAACGACGCAGGAAGTCGCGCAGATCCGGCGCGCCGATCCATTTCGTACGGTGAAGCTGGCCGACGGGACGGAGCTCTTCGGTCGCACAATGTTGATTTCATCCGGGATGGAAGTGCGCCGGCTCGACGTGCCCGGAATCGCGGATTTCGTCGGCGTCGGTGTGTACTACGGCGCGGCGCTGACGGAAGCCTCTACATATCGCAACCAGGACGTGTACATCGTCGGCGCCGGCAATTCAGCGGGCCAGGGCGCGATGTTCTTCTCACGTTATGCACGCAAGGTCACGCTCGTGGTGCGCGGCGAATCGTTGGTCGACAGCATGTCGCGCTACCTGGTGGACCGAATCAACGACACCGAGAATGTCGAGGTTGTCACAAAGACGATCGTGGCCGCCGTGAAAGGGAGCGGCAAGCTCGAGACGATCACGTTAGGCGACCCGTCGACCGGATTGACCAAGGAGGTCGCGGCCGCGGCGCTGTTCATTTTCATCGGAGCCGCGCCGCGCACGAACTTCGTCGCCGGCGTCCTGGAACGCGACGCGCAAGGCTTCATCCTGACTGGCCGCGACCTGATGATCGAAGGGAAGCTGCCGAAGGGATGGAACATGGATCGCGACCCATTCCTTTTCGAGACGAACATCCCTGGGATCTTCGCGGCGGGAGACGTGCGCCACGGGTCCGGAAAGCGCGTCGCCTCCGCCGTGGGCGAGGGGTCCGCCACGGTGAGCATGGTGCACCAGTATCTTGCGACCGTCTGAGTCCGCTATGACACGCGACGAGATCCTCGTTAGGCTCGCGCAGCATCGCTTGGTTGGCGGGGCGCCACGCTCGGAGCACGAGTGGTTGGTTGCCCATGGGGAGCATCGGCATTTTTCGGCGGGCGCCATCCCCTTCCGCAAAGGAGAGCGGGCCGGCGAGCTGATGATCGTATTGGCGGGGCGCTTTGGCATTCATGTCGACGACCGCATCGGCTGGCGGCGTGTCCTGGAATGGAAGACCGGTGATCTGGCCGGCATGATTCCGTATTCGCGCATGGTTGGCTCGCCTGGCGACATCGTCATCGAAGAGGACACTGAGGCACTCGCCATCCACGAGAATCTCTTCCCGGAGATGATCCGCGAGTGCCCTTTCGTCACCGCGGCCGGCGTCCACGTCATGCTCGATCGCGCCCGTACGTTCAACTCGGCACAGCTGCAGGACGAGAAGATGATTTCGTTAGGCAGGGTGGCGGCGGGTCTGGCCCACGAGCTGAACAATCCTGCCTCCGCAGCCGTGCGCGGCGCGCAACACCTCGCCGAAGGCTTGCGCGAGGCCGACGACGCGGCGCGCGCCCTCGGCGCGTTAGGCTTGACGCCGCAACAAATGGTCGAGATCGAGCGCGTGCGCGGGGAGTGTCTCGGCACTCCGGTTCCCGCCTCGCGCTCGCCGTTGGAGCAGGCGGACCGCGAGGAGGAAATCACCGCGTGGCTCGAGCGCCACGGGGCGAGCGAAAGCTGCGCCACTGCGCTGGCCGACACCGGCGTCACAATCGTCACGCTCGACACACTGGCGCAAACGGTCGAGGGCCAGCGGTTGGATACGGCGCTGCGTTGGATCGCCAGCGGCTGCAGCACGCAGGCGCTCGCGCGCGACATCGAACGCGCGACGTCTCGCATCCATCAGCTCGTGTCGTCGATCAAGCGATTTACGTACATGGACCGCGCGTCGGTCGCAGAGCCTGTGGATGTGGGTCAGTTGCTCGCGGACACGGTGACGGTTCTCGCGTCGAAAGCGCGTGGCAAGTCGATCTCACTCAAGCTCGATATCGAGCCGGGGCTGCCCAAGGTGTCCGGCATGGGTGGTGAGCTGAATCAGGTGTGGATGAACCTGATCGACAACGCGCTCGATGCCGCGCCTAACGGGGGCCACGTAACCGTGAGCGCCAAGCGCGAGCATGGCTTTCTGGCCGTGCGCGTTGCCGATGACGGCCCCGGTATCCCGGCCAAAGTGCGGCCGAAGATCTTCGATCCGTTTTTCACGACAAAGGCCCCGGGGCAAGGCACCGGACTCGGTCTCGACATCGTGCAGCGTGTCGTACGCGCGCACCGGGCTGAGCTCGACGTCAGCTCGGTTCCAGGGCGCACGGAATTTCGCGTGGGCCTTCCGCTCATGGATGGCATCGGTGCCGCCACACCCGCGTGAATAAACAGCGTTAGGCGCGTACCATGACGCCGACGCTCACCGCCGTCCTCGCTTTCCTCGTCCTGCAATTCGGTGTCGGGATCTGGGTCTCGCGCCGAATCAAGAACGAGGCCGACTATCTCGTCGCTGGCCGCAAGCTCGGCGGCCTGCTGGCGACGTTCTCGATCTTCGCCACCTGGTTCGGCGCCGAAACGATGGTCGGATCGTCCGGCTCGGCGTACCGCGAGGGCCTAACGCCTGCTTCGGCCGAGCCATTCGGCTACGGACTCTGCCTGATCGGCATGGGGCTCATTTTCGCCATTCCACTGTGGCGGCGCGAGCTCACCACGCTCGCGGACTTGTACCGGCAGCGCTATTCCGTGCTCGTGGAACGCGTCGCCGCCGTGATCCTGATTCCCGGCTCGATTCTCTGGTCGGCCGCACAGATCAGGGCGTTCGGACACGTACTCTCGACGAGTGCGTCGGCGCTCGAGGTGAACACGGCGATTGCGATCGGAGCTGGCCTGGTCGTTGGCTATACGATGTTTGGCGGGCTGCTGGCCGACGCGGTGACCGACCTCATGCAGGGTGTCGTCCTCGTGATTGGGCTCGTGCTGTTGCTGGTCGGCACCATTGGGTTGTTAGGCGGTTTCCAGCAAGCCGTGGACGCGGCGACGACGTCGGGCAAGATCAAAGTCGTGATCAGCGATTCAGTATCAGTTCTGGACACCGTCGAAGCGTGGGCCATTCCTGTGCTGGGCTCGCTCGTGACGACAGAAATGGTCGGGCGGATCATCGCGACGCGTACCCCTGAAATCGCGCGGCGGGCCTCGATCGCGGCGGGATGCATGTACATCACGATCGGGCTCATCCCGGTGTTCATCGGAATCGTCGGCGCCGATCTCGTGTCCTCCGTCGCTGACTCGGAGCAGCTCATGGCGGTCGTCGCGCGCCGGGCGCTTCCGACGCTTGGCTATGCGATCTTCGCCGGTTCGCTCACATCGGCGATCCTGTCGACCGTGAACAGCACGCTGCTCATCGCGTCAGGGCTCATGTCGCACAACCTCATCATACCCACGTTAGGCATCACCAACGAGCGCACGAAGGTCGTTCTGGCGCGCGCGGGTGTGGCGCTCTTCGGGGTGATCGCGTACGTGCTGGCCGTCCGCTCTCTGGGCGTTTTCGCGCTCGTCGAGCAGGCGTCCGCAGTTGGCAGCACCGGCGCGCTGGTCACGATCACCTTCGGGCTCTTCACGCGCTTCGGCGGGCCACGCACGGCTCTCGCGACTCTGACGTTGGGTCTCGTGTCGTATCTCGTCGCTTCGTACGGCAACGTCCCGCACCCGTTTCTTCTATCATTCGGCGTGGCGCTCGCCTCGTACTTGCTCGGCGGAATGCTGGAGCATGTCCTCACCCAAGAGCGTCGCGCCACTGCGGCATAGCTCGCTTCCTCAGCGCAGAATCTCCGGGCGTAGGCTCACCACAAGTCTCCACGTGTCGCCAGCGTCGTCGCTGCGATAGACGTCGTAACCGCGAGTAGCCGCGTAGACGATACGTGGGTCCGACGGCGCAAACTCGAAGTCGTCCACCCGTCGCGTGGTCGGCTGGACGAGACGCCATGTCGCGGCGCCGTTCGTGCTGCGAAAGATTCCTTGACTTCCGTGGACCAGAACGATCTGCGCGTCAGCGGGCGAGACAGCGACGGGCTCGATGCCTGGTGCATTGAGTATCTGCCAATTCGCGCCACCATCGACGGACCGATGCAATCGAAAGGGAGTGCGTTCTGACGCGTAGATCACGCGCCCGTCGGCGGATGCGTCGAATTCCGCGATGTAGCGCCCAGCAAGCGCGTTAGGCAGTGCCGCCCACGTAGCGCCCGCGTCCTGGCTTCGCAGAAACCCACGACCCTGCGCCGGTGCCTCGGCATCGAGTGAATACGTCAGCAGGTAAGCGGCGGCACCCGAAACGCCTGTTACGATCTGCCAATACAAGCCACGGTCTGCGGCGGACGGGCCGACTGGCGTCCAGGATCGCGCGTCGTCGGTCGAGCGAAACAATCCGCCCGCGAAGAACTGACCGGCGAGCGCCGAAAACGTCGCACGACCGGCGTTCACGCCGACGACGAGGACGCCGGGAGTCAAGCGATCGAAGGCAACTGCGCCGACGCTGGAATTCGTTAGGCCGCAGTTCGCTCGCGACCAGCTCGTGCCGCCGTCGATCGAAGCGTAGACGCCGGCTATTGAACTGGGGTAGTCCCCGGTCGCTGGCCCCGGCGAGTCCGCCGTCGCCGCGACGGCACGCGCTGGATTGGTCGGCGACAAAGCAAGGTCCCAGGCTTCGGGATAGCCGAATTCTGCGTGTCGCAAACCGCTGCGCAGCCGCGTCCACGTGCGGCCACCATCCATAGTGCGGACAACACCGTTGCGTTCCGTGCCCAGAAGAACGACGTCGGGGTTTGCAGGGTGAATCGCCAACGAGCGAAATACCTGATCATTGTCCAGCGCAGTGGGCGCGGCCGGCCCGGCGATGACCTGCGAACCGTTGCCGATGGCGTTGCCACACGAGTCGCCGCCATTCGGACCCGCCGAGTCGTCTGCGCCACCACCACAGGCGCTGCCTAACGTTACAGCGACGCTCGAAATCAGTCGCCGTACCAGGTTCGGCAATGTCGCTGGCATGTTTCTGTCACCCCTCGTCAAGCACTCGGTGGCCGCTCAGCGCGCTCGGGCAGCGGTGCGCCGTCCGCCGATGAAAGCGCGGGCACTGTCAGTCGCCGCACAAGAAGCGACAGGATCCAAAGGGCAGCGGCAAGCAGCAACAAGACCATGAGCCCACGAAGCACGTTCGCCAGTAGCGCGAGATCGAGGGCGGGCCACGTGAATTGGTACTCACGCAGCACGCGTACGCGATCGACCATCCAATGCCATGCCGTGTGCGCGACGAGTGCCGACAGAATGATCGTTCCCATGCGCTCATCGACAACTCGGCGGAAGACGAACGAGAGAACAGGCACGGCGACGATAACCACCAATAACTGGCCGAGCTCCACGCCGATGTTGAATGACAGGAGGGATGTAAGAAGGTGGCCGCCGGCGAACTGCATTGTGTCACGCAGCGCGAACGAGAAGCCGAAACCGTGCACGAGTCCGAATGCAAAGGCGATGATCCAGCGTCGCTGGAAGCGCGGCCCGACAATGTTCTCGAACGCCATGTAGACAATCGAAAGCGCGATCAGCGCCTCGATCAGCGGCGGAAACCATAGCGCGTCGGGCCCCCAGCCCAACGCCGACGCGATGAGGGTAATCGAGTGTGCCACCGTGAACGCAGTGATAATGGCGATCAGCGGTCGCACGCGACGAAACGGAATGATGAGGCCCAGCAGAAACAACAGGTGATCGACGCCATCGAGGATATGGTGAAAGCCTAACGCGATGAATCGAAGCGCCGCCTGGTGCCAGCGCGGATCCAGGCGCACGACGCCTGGATCGCCCAGATACTCGAATGCTCGCTCGCTCCCGCTCGGCGTGATGAAGCGCAAGACCGTCGTTGTCGTCACACCGAGGTGCGCAAATGCCGGACGGATCGAGAAGCGCGATTCGGCTGACGTGATCGGGTATTCGAGCAGTACGTCCATCATCGCTTGCTGCGGTGGCAAGTCCACGTCCGCTGCCAGCGGTGGAGTGCTGATGTGCGCGAGCGCCGTGCCGTAACTGCCAAACGACCGATCAGAAGGCAGCGCGATGCGCGTCGCGACGATCGTTGGCGCAGCGAGGAGCCTGTCTTCTTCGTAAACCTGCACATAGTCGGCCAACCAGACCTTTGCGGCGTCGCCGAGCATCGATGAGGTGCGCGCGATATCCAGATAGCCGAGTCCGCGCTGCGGGAATTCGACGTCGCGCATCGCCCACAATGGCGCGCGTATCAGGAGCCGCAGACGGGTCCCTTCAGCCTTGACGAACGCCAGAACGGTGACTTTGCTCGGGATTTCGTGCGCCCGCGGCGCCGTCGCGGACGGAACGAACAGACTGGCGAGGAGCAGCACCGTGCTCGTTAGGCTGCGCCGCGTATCGCCGCCGAGCATCGGACGCGCTGCCGACCTCGGGGAACCGGGGGGCGCCGCCAGACTGGACGAATCGTGGGCTGCAGTTTTAGTTAGCGGCCTGGCCAACAGCCGTTCTTCTCTCTCAGCACCCATGGCACCAAGGAGCATTCCATGACGCGGCGGCGCAAGCTCATCACCGGCGGCGCGCTGGTAGGCCTCTTTGCCGTCCTCGGCGTGGGACAAGCGGCACTCGATGCGGCGACCCAGGCGCAGACGGTGCGGGCCCCCCGCTTCGAGGTCGATCCGATGTGGCCCAAACCGTTGCCTAACCAGTGGCTCCTGGGGTCCGCGATTGGCGTGGGCGTCGACTCCAAGGACCACATCTTCATCATCCATCGCGGCGACTCGACGCTCAATCAGCGCACCGAGGCCGGGGCGGAGGCGAATCCGCCTGTCGCCTCATGCTGTCGCGCCGCACCTCCGATCATCGAGTTCGATCCGGAGGGAAATGTCGTCAAAGCGTGGGGTGGACCAGGTCAGGGTTATACCTGGCCGAACTCGAATCACGGGATCACGCTGGACAACAAAGACAACGTGTGGATCGGCGGGAATGGCAATGGCGACACGCACATTCTGAAGTTCACGCACGACGGGAAGTTCCTGCAGCAGTTCTCTCAGGCGGGGCTGCCGTACAACAGCAATAGCAGGACGAGCTTCGGCCGCGTGGCCAAGATCTCATTCGACGTCGCGGCGAATGAGGCGTACCTGGCCGATGGCTACAGTCACAAGCGGGTCGCCGTCATCGATATGACGACGGGTACGATGAAGCGGTTGTGGGGGGCGTATGGGAATGTGCCGAGCGATTCGAACTATGGGCCGTACAATCCCGATGTGCCGCTGATTCCGCAGTTTCGCACGCCGGTACACTGCGCGGAGCCGTCCGTGGACGGTCTGATCTACGTGTGCGACAGGCCTAACGATCGAATTCAGGTTTTTCAGAAGGACGGCAAGTTCGTGAAGGAAGTCCGCATCGCGCCGCGCACGCGCGGAGACGGATCGGTGTGGGACATCGCGTTTTCTCGTGATCCGCAGCAGACGTACATCTATCTGGCTGACGGGAAGAACGAGAAGATCTACGTGCTGGATCGCAAATCGCTGGAGATCCTAACGAGTTTCGGGGACGGCGGGCGTCAGCCGGGCCAATGGTTCGGCGTGCATAGCATCGCGACGGATTCGAAGGGGAACATCTATACGACGGAGACTTACGAGGGGAAGCGGGTGCAGAAGTTCGTGTACAAGGGCATCGGCTCGGTGAAGCGCGATCAAGGTGTGGTTGGGCCGCGGCGTTAGGTTCATTCAGGCACAGGCGAGAGCGGCCAAAAGCGGCAGCGCGGACGAACGCGGACAACAGCGAGACGAACGCGGACTTTTTAAAGGTTATTACGTCCGGACTTCGCGCGATTGGTGTACGCGACGCGCTGGAATCCAGCACGTGGTCCAAAGTGCAACAGCAGGCCCACTTCAATACTGGTCGCCTTAAGGTAGTTCATAAGCTGCTTTCGGTCGGCAGCGACGACTCGATCTGAGGCTTTTATCTCAATAAGGACTTTGTCCTCGACGATCATATCCGCTTTGAAGTACCCTACGAGTTCGCTGTCGTACCACACTTCAACTGCGACCTCGCACTCGACGCGCAGGCCGCGCTTTCTCAACTCGCGCGCCAGTGCGCGACGATAGACGGACTCAAGGAAACCAAAGCCCAAGACGTCGTAAACGTGATAAAATGCATTGATGATGCGGTCCGTGAGGTCGCCGTGAAGAAGCATTGTCCTCGTCAGTCCGTTGTTGTCCGCGTTAGTCTGCGCTGACGCTTTTGAACTGCCGCAACCAAACGACCGCCGTTCTGGCTATTCGACCGCAATGACGTGGATCAAAACAGTCTCACCTAACGAAGACGAGAAGGTCCGTCGCGCCGTCGAGGACCAGCGCGCGATGTACCCGGCCGAATACGCCAACCCGGTTCACCCGACCGGTGACGGAACCTCGGGCATCGTCGCCTCGCACAGCCTCATTCCCGACGCGCTGCGCCACGCCTTCTGCACCTTCGGCGCGCTGATGGATCCTGCGTTGCCCTTGAGCCGGCGGCAGCACGAGATGATCACCACCGTCGTCTCGGTCACGAACAGGTGCAGGTATTGAATAGACTCGCACGCAGAGTTTCTGCGTCGGGTCACGTTGGATGAAAGCCTCGTCGCGGCGCTGCAGGAAGACTATCGCAACGCGCCCATCGAGGAACGCGATCGCGTCATGCTCGACTACGTCGTGCAACTCTCCAGCGACGCGACGCGCATCGGGCCGCAGCACCACGAACGGCTGCGTGAAGCTGGCTTCGACGATCGTGGTATTCTGCAAATCACGCTGATCGCCAGCTGGTTCAACTACATCAATCGCGTCGCCGATGCACTCGGCGTAGGTCGAGACTAAGCTGCGCGCTTCGCCGGCGCTCGTCCGATCGATCGGCCGCTGGAGCTTTGCGGCGCTCGTCCTCAATACAATCATCGGCACCGGCGTCTTCATCCTGCCGGGAACCGTTGCCGCGCGACTCGGATGGATGAGCCTAACGGCCTGGCTCCTCGCCGCTGTGTTTACCGCGGCGATGATCCTCTGTTTCGCCGAAGTCACCTCGCGCTTCAACGTCGCCGGCGGCGCCTATCTCTTCACGCAGGCCGCGTTCGGTCGTTACGTAGGACTGCAGATCGGCTGGCTGGCATATGTCTCGCGCACTACTGCGGCCGCAGTGCAAGCCAACCTCTTCGCGACGTACCTCGCCGAATTCTTCCCTTGGGCCGGGACTCGACTCGGCGCGCTTGTCGTCACAACGATCTTCATAGGCTTTCTTGCGGCAGTCAACCTGCGCAGCGTGTTGTCCGGTGCACAGCTGAGCAATGCGTTCGCGACCGTGAAGCTGACCTCGCTCATCGCATTCGGCGCGTTAGGCCTGTTCTGGCTCCTTTCGGGACACGCCGGGGCCGGACCAACGGCGTCAGACACGATCGGCGGAACGTGGCTGCAGATGCTGTTATTGCTCATGTTTGCCTTCGGCGGCTTCGAATCCGCGCTCATGCCGCTCGCTGAAGCGAAAGACCCGCAGCGCGACGCTCCTTTTGCGCTGCTCGTCGGGCTCGGCCTCGTCACGCTCGTCTATCTCGCGGCGCAGCTCACCGTCCTCGCGACGCTCCCCGATCCCGGCTCCAGCACGCGCCCGCTCGCTGCATCCGCGCGCGTTATGCTCGGCGCCGGCGGCGCGGCGGCGATCAGCGTTGCCGCCCTCATCTCGGTCTACGGCTGGCTCTCCAGCAACATGCTTGCCGTCCCGCGCCTAACGATGGCGATGGCGCAGCGCGGCGACCTGCCGGCGTTCTTTGGCAGGGTGCATCCGGTTTGGCGTACGCCCTGGGTATCCATTCTCATCTACGCCGCCGTATCCTGGGCGTTGGCGAACCAGGCGAGCCTGCTGCAGAACCTGACGCTGTCGTCGGTCGTGCGGCTCTTCGTCTATGGGCTTGTTTGCGCGGCACTCCCCGTATTGCGAACCAAGGAATCGCGCAGCGCCGCCACGGGCGTGGGACCGGCGCGCTTCCGCGCCCCTGCAGGCGTGACGCTCGCCGTGCTCAGCGTCGGCGTGTCGATGCTCCTCGCGACGCGCATGACGTGGCGCGAAGGTCTCACGTTAGGCGTCACTGTGGCACTCGCAAGCGCGCACTGGCTCGCCGTCCGCAACTCGGCTAACGCACCACCGGCAGCGCAATCGTAGAGGGAAACGTCGGCCCGTAGTGCACCGTGATCTTGGCTGTGCGCCGCTCGGCGCTATCAGTTTCGCGCTTCCCCGTCTGCAAGTTGCGGCCAAAGTGCGGGTGAAAGGTGGGCATCACGACGAGCCTGAGCCGATGGCCCTTTTTGAACAGGTTCCCTGTCATCGGGTGGCCCACGACAACTTCCGTCGGTTTGTTGGGCACTACCGGTGGCGCACCGACGCGTGCGCTGAGCCGCTGCGCTTCCAGCCCCGGACTCATCAGGTTCCACGACGTTCCGTCCGGAGCGACGTCGAAGAGTCGCGCGAAAATGTCCGCATCGGGAGCGTCCACGCTCACAAACAGCCTGACGTCGATGCGGCCTACGACGCGCATGTCCGCCGCCAGCGGCTCACTCTCGAATACCATCACGTCGCTCCGCTCGGCGAGTGCGCGATAGTCATGCGCACCATACGCGGCGTCGTACTTGTCCACGACGAGTTTGTCCGGATCGGACGTGATGGTCCAGCTCCCGCCTGAGGCCGGCGAGGCAGCGAGCGAGCCGCGCGCCCGGCCCGTGCGGCCTAACGCGAGCTTCTGCGTCGATGTTCCGGGCAGCGGCCACGTATTCCCCGTGCGCCAGATGTTCTCGCCCATGACGAACGTGCGCACGCGCGGGCCCTTGTCCACACCGTTGTTCTTCCCGCGGACGTAACGGTCCATGAAGCGCAGCACTTCCTCGTCGTAATCGAGTCCGCCCTTCCCTTCGAATGTGCGCTCGCCCGACTTCGCCTGCGGCGTGCGGTTGTCGATGGCGTTGACTCCGTGCACCCACGGCCCCAGCACGAGGAACGCACGCGAGTCCGCCTCGCCGCGGCGCGCGGCTACGAGGCCGAGGTAGTTCGTGAGCGCACCCTCGGGACCGTAGTTCTCGTCATGCCATCCCGAGATGTTGAGCACGGCGGCTGACGTCTTGCCGTAGCGGTTCGTCAGATCAGCCCAGCTCCACCACGGGTCGTTAGGTGGATGCGCGAGCCATTCGAAGTACCACGGCGCGACCTCACGTAGCTCCGGCACATTGCTGATCGGCAATCGCGCAAGCAGCGGCGCTTCCAGCTTTTCCCACGCCTCGCCGGCCTCTTTGTAGCTTCGCGGACCAGACAGGTTGCGTTTCTGCCTAACGTCTGGTGCGATGTTCATCCAGATCCAGGCCGGCCAGGAAAGGTCCGGCAGCCCGCCCGCGTACCAGAAGTTGCTCGGCCGCGAAAACGTCATCGCCGGCACCATCGCCTTGAGGTGCGGCGGCGACTCGACAGCGGCGAGCCACTGCACGGCGCCCGGATACGAAAGACCGAACGTGCCGATATCCCCCGTGGACCAGGGCTGCTTCGCGGCCCATTCGATGGTGTCGTACCCGTCGCGCCCTTCCTGCATGTACGCGTTGAACGTCCCTGCGGACTGATAGCGGCCGCGCACATCCTGAACAACGACCGCGTAACCGCGATCGACGGCGTGCAGGAACGTCGTGTAATCCTCGATAGCCTCTGACGCGCCGTAGGGCGTGCGATAGACCAGCGTGGGAAACTTTCCTGTCGCGTTAGGTTTGAGCACGATGGCGCGGAGCACCACGCCGTCTCGCATCGGAACGGCGACATCGCTCTCCATGAACTGTGCGCGCGACGGCAACGCCCACAGAACCAGCACTAGTAGGCCTGCCGCGACGCGCCTCATGTCGCTCCCGAAAGCAGGCCAGCCACAACGCGCAGGTCCGCGATCAGCGCGTGCAGCTCGCGCTCGCGGTCGTCGCTCGTCTGCTGCCGCAGAATTGATGAGGGGTGCACGGTCGCGACAACGTACTCTGCGTACTCGCTGCGCAACACCTTTCCCCGCTGCGTGGTCACGCGAAAGTCCCGCCCAAGCAGCGCTTGCGCGGCCGTCGCGCCGAGGCAGACGAGCACTCGTGGTCGCAACACCTGAAGCTCGGCGCGCAGCCATGGCAGGCAGGCACGGATCTCCTCCGCGTTAGGCTTCTTGTGAATGCGGTTCTTCCCGCGCTTCTCCCACTTGAAGTGCTTGACGACGTTGGTGACGTAGGCCTCGTCACGATCGATCCCGGCGTCTTTCAGCGCGCGGTCGAGCAGTTTCCCGGCTGGCCCGACGAAGGGCTTGCCTTTGAGATCCTCTTCATTCCCGGGCTGTTCGCCGACAAACAGTACGCGCGCGGTGCGCTTCCCGGCTCCGAAGACGGTCTGCGTGGCCCCCAGGTAGAGATCGCAGCCCTTGCAGCTGCGCGCGGCTTCCTTGAGCAACGCAAGCGTCAGGCGCTCCGGGAGAAACTGCGCCGCGCTGCGCTCATCCGGCGCCGGAGGTCTGCCCGCTGCGGCCGTCGCCCGCGGCATCGGATACCTAACGCCGGTGCGAGCGATCCATGTCGGCGGCGATGAGCCAGGGCCCGCCTCGAGACCTAACGAGCGCGAGGACGAACGTTCCCGCGTCACCTTCCCCCGGACGCAGCGTATAACCACCGATGATGTGCGCGACCGTGTCGTCGGCCGCGTAGGCCATGGCGCGCAACACCAGAGGACCACCGCCGTTCGAGTACATCTGGCGCACGCCCTCGCGGCCGCGCACGGCGCGCCCGCTGTTCGTCATGACCACGCGCCCGTCGGCGAACAGCGCCGCCAAACCGTTCGCGTCGCTCGCCTTCCATGCCTTTTCGTAGTCACGCAGCACGCGATCGAGGTCCGGCGGCAGCGCGATCGATGGAAGCGGTGGAGGCACTGTCTTTTCCTGCCCACTCGCTATGTTCGGCAGGGCGACCATGGTGACGGCCACGAGCAGACGTATACGACGCATAGTTTTCCCCTTTGGGCGTAGTGCAGTTGCACTGCTGCGTGCTGCAATCTTCCCGCTGGGTCTTCCATTCTCAACATCGCTTCTGAATAAGCCACCGGCCACGATCCGGAACGCGGTCTCCCGGCGACGACACATGGCCATCTGTAGTCGATACCCTGTTGCAGCTGCGGTCTCTCTCCTGCTGCTGATTGCCGCGGCGCGTCCTGGCGCGGCGCAGGAGACGGATACCGTGCGCAAGACGCTGCGCGCAGCGACCCGCACTGGGCCAATTCACATCGATGGCCGACTGAGCGAACCGGACTGGACGCGCGCCGAAATCGCCAGGGGCTTTGTGCAGCGCGAGCCCGTACCTAACGAGCCGGAATCGCAGCGCACCGAGGTCCGCGTGCTGGTGGACGATGGGGCGGTTTACGTAGGCGCCCGGCTCTTCGACACGGCGCCGAGCAAGATCGCGGCACAGCTGGGACGCCGCGACTCCGATGACCTCTACACCGATGCGTTTCACGTCGCCATC
>DATBKN010000324.1:0-10742 GCA_036555845.1 Gemmatimonadaceae bacterium
AATCGCCGCATTGCCACAGGCGATGTCGAATCCGACGCCGACGACGGAGACCTTGCTGTCGTATGCCGCGACGCCGCCGATCGGCATCACGTACCCCACGTGGCCATCGGCCATGAGCGCCGCGTGCTCGGCGCGCGCCGCGACGTCGTTCAGCTGATCGATCGTCGCGGCTTCATGCTGGCCAAAGATCTGCGCCACGAAGCTCCTCGAAGCAAAAGAGGGCCGCCCATTGGACAGCCCTCGCGTACAACTAGCGCCGTCCCAATCGTTACGGCGTCTTCGTCAACTCGAACCGAGTATGGCCAAGCACAGAATCCGGTTTGCTCGCCAGCATGGTGGTCGACATGCCGACGAGCTTGCCGCCGACCATCCGACCCACGGCTCGGAATGTCACCGGTTGCTTACCCATCGTCGGATCGACGTGCGGTGCCGAGGTTGCGACGACGCTGTCTGCGTCGATGAGGTGGGTCACCATGACCGTGTCCTTGCTTCCCTCATTGACGGTCTTGCTGTCCATGCCCGTGGGACTGATCACGGTGAACCTTTGGAGTACCGAGTCACTCCCTTCAGCCATGATGACACCCGACCAAGTGCCGGCCAATTCGCTCGCGGTGAGTGCTGGTGGTCCAACCGCCGTCGCAGCTGTGTCGGCCGCGGGCTCGTCTTTCTTCGCGCAGGCGAAAAGAAATGCTGCCAGAAGAATCGCTTTTTTCATGAGCACCTCGTGGTGACAACGTGGCTGGGTTATCCGGACTACGGGGCCTTCGTCGCTTCCCAACGGAAGCGAACGATTACCGAATCTGGCTTGCTGACCGGCATGACAGCTGCCGTTCCGACGAGTCTGCCGCCCGTTAGGCGACCGACCGAACGAAACGTGACCATCGGATTGCCGGCCACAGTCGGCTCTTTGTATGCGGACGACGTGACGATCATGCTGTCAGCATCATACGTCGTCGTTGTGGTCACCGTGTCTTTCGAGCCTTCGACGACCCACTTCCCGGTCATGCCATCACCCATAACGGTCCAGCGACGGATCACCGAATCACTCGCTTCCGCCATCGTCGTTCCGTTCCACGTGCCGGCGACATCGGCGGCCATTAGGGGCGCTGGACCCGCTGCCACCGCGGGACTATCGGCTGCAGGCGTCTCAGACTTGCCGCACGCTACGACAAACGCTGCCAGAAGCATCGCCTTTTTCATGAGGTCCTCGTAAGGTTGGTGAACGCAGCTCCGCCGTGGGAGCTTCGGGGGAGACGGACTACACTAACGCGCGCCCGACGGCGCGCGCTAGTGCAGCTAGGCGCTGAGCTCGGCTCTACTTCTTCCGCCGTGTACGTCCGCGACCGCCCTTCGGCGCCGGGACTTTCGCGCCCTTCTTGCGCGCTTCGGAAAGGCCGATCGCAATGGCCTGTTTCCGGCTCTTCACTCGTCCGCCCTTGCCACCTTTGCCGCTCCGCAGAGTTCCGCGTTTGCGCCGACGCATCGCACTCTCAACGCGCTTGCTCGCCGCGGTCCCGTACTTTCGTCGTCCTCGTTTCGCTGGCATTGCACAGCTCCATGTCGAAGTAAAAAACTGGACAAGCTGCGCGCGCTTCATAATGTGTGCCTTCGCGCCCCAAGCTCCCTAACAACTCGTGCATCGCGCTCTCTCATGAATTGCCGATCTCGCTTTGTTCTTCTCTGCAGCATCGCATGTGCGTGCGCCAAAAGCAGCGACACAAATGCCACCGATCCCGCACTGCAGCCCGCGCTCGCGACGATCACGAGTGCCGATCTCATGCGCCATGTCCAGCGCCTGTCGTCCGACGGCTTCGAGGGACGCGCGCCGGGGACGCCTGGTGAGGACAGCAGCGTCGCGTACCTAACGAGTGAGTTCACCAGGCTCGGTCTCAAGCCCGGCAACCCTGACGGCTCGTTCGTGCAGACGGTGGACATGGTCGGGTTTACGACTGCACCGACGGCATCGATCGCTGCGCGCGGCAAAACGCTCGCGCTGAAGTCCCCCGACGACTACGTCGCGGTGTCGCGCCACGAGCGCCCGCGGGTCGACATCGTCGGCTCAGATCTCGTGTTCGTTGGGTACGGCGTCGTCGCACCCGAATATGGCTGGGACGATTACAAGGACGTCGACGTACACGGCAAGACGATCGTGATGCTGATCAACGACCCGGCGATCACGTCACCTAACGACTCGTCACAGCTCGACAGCACGATGTTCCGCGGCAAAGCGATGACATACTACGGCCGCTGGACGTACAAGTACGAGATCGCGAGCGAGAAGGGCGCAGCCGCGGCGATCATCGTGCACGAGACCGGACCGGCGGGCTATCCCTACGAGGTCGTGCAGGGGAGCTGGGGCCGCGAGAATATCGACGTCAAACGCGCCAGCGGAACGCCGAACACTCGCGTCCAAGTCGAGTCCTGGATGACGCTGGACAAGACCAGGGAACTCATGAGCGCGGCCGGTTTCGATTTCGATTCGCTCAAACGCGCCGCGTTATCCAAGGATTTTCGCCCGGTGGCGCTCAATGCCAAGGCCACGTTCCACATCAAGAACACCGTTAGGCAGATTCACTCGCGCAATGTCATCGCCAAGCTGGAGGGCTCCGACTCCACGCTGCGCGACGAGTATCTCATCTACACGGCCCACTGGGACCACCTCGGCCGCGACACGACAGCCCAGGGAGACCAGATCTTCAACGGCGCGCTGGATAACGCGTCAGGCGTCGCCCAGATGCTGGAAATCGCCGAGGCGTTCACGAAACTGACACCAGCGCCCAAGCGATCGATCCTGTTTCTCGCTGTGACGGCCGAAGAGCAGGGTCTGTTGGGCGCGAAATACTACGCCGAGAATCCGCTGTATCCGCTCGCAAAGACCGTCGCAGACTTCAACATTGACGGCGTCAATCAGTGGGGGCGCACATCGGATGTCACCGTAATCGGTCTCGGCAATTCCACACTGGATGACGTGCTGCGCGACGCCCTCGCCGCCGAGAAACGCACAATCTCACCGGATCCCGAACCGGAGAAGGGTTTCTTTTATCGCTCGGACCACTTCGAATTCGCGAAGCAGGGTGTTCCCGCTCTTTACATGGACAGCGGGGTGGAATACATCGGAAAGCCGCCTGGTTATTCGCAGCAAAAGCGCGATGAGTACACCAACGACGACTACCACAAACCGAGCGATGAGATCAAACCCGACTGGGATCTCGCTGGCGCTGTCGAGGACGGCCGGCTGTTGCTTGACGTGGGATTCAGAGTAGCGGAGAGCGCGACCTGGCCCGACTGGAAGCCCGGCGTTGAATTCAAACGCAAGCAGGCCCCTGGCGATGCTCCACGCGCCGCCGAGGTTAAGACGCGCAACTAGACAACGGTTATCGATTTCCTGTTGAATACTCGTTAGGCCTGGAGCCCCCCCATGCGCCACTTGTGCAAGCCGCTGTTCAGCCTCGCCGTCGCCGCGGCCTTCTCCGCACCGCTGATCGTGGCCGGTGCGCAAGAGAAGCCATCGGATACACTCCTCACGGTCAATCATTATCTGGACTACGAGACGGTTGGCGATGTGCAGATCTCGCCGGACGGCGCGCGCATCATCTACGCGCGGCGCTTCGTCAACAAACAGCTCGATCGCTTTGAGTCCGCGTTATGGATCATGAACGCGGATGGGTCCGAGAACCGCTTTCTCACCAAGGGCTCCAGTCCGAAGTGGTCCCCGGACGGAACGCGCATCGCGTTCCTCAACGAGGGTGAGCCGCGCGGTACGCAGATCTTCGTGCGCTGGATGAACGCCGAGGGGGCAACGTCGCAGATCACACGCGTCGAGAGCGACCCGGGTGATATCGCCTGGTCACCTGACGGCAAATGGATCGGCTTCGCGATGTTCACGCCGAAGCCTAACGTGTGGTCCATCGACCTGCCGTCCGCGCCCACCGGTGCCACATGGACGCCGGCGCCGCGTTATGTGAGCAACCTGCACTACCGCGCGGACCGTCGCGGCTTCCTCGAATCCGGATTCGTGCATCTGTTCATCGTGCCGGCCGACGGTGGAACAGCACGGCAGGTGACGAAGGGCGATTGGAACGCAGGGGCCCGCTTCGACGGACAACCAGGCTCGGTCGGCTGGAGCTTCACGGCTGACGGGAAATCCATCGTCTTCGACGGACTGATGGACCCCGAGAGCGACAAGAACTACAGGGACTCCGACATCAACATCGTCGACCTCGCGAGCGGCACGATGCGCAAGTTGTCCTCGGCGCGAGGCTCGTGGAGCAACCCGGTCGTGTCGCCCGACGGCCAGTGGATCGCGTTCAGTGGCTTCGCTTATGTGCCGCAGACGTACAAGACGGGTGAGCTCTTCGTCATGCGAACCGACGGATCCGGAATGAAGAAGATCTCCGGCAACCTTGATCGCGATGTTGGTGAGATCACGTGGGCGCAGGACAACAGCGCCGTGTACTTCAGCGCCGGCGATCGCGGCACGCTAAACGTGCACGTCGCTACACTGGCCGGCGCCGAGCGCGCCCTGACGAGCGGGCAGCACATGCTCTCGTTAGGTACGATCTCCAGGAACGGCATCGTGGCGAGCGCGCTCAGCTCGGCGCAGCGCCCGCCCGACGTCGTGCGCTGGGACATCAAGACGCCGAGCAATATCACGCAGCTCACACACGTCAACGAAGACGTCCTCGCCGGTAAGAAGCTTGGGAGCCTGGAGGAGATCTGGTACGCATCGACCAGTGGCACGCGCGTGCAGGGTTGGGTCGTCAAGCCACCGAATTTCGATGCATCGAAGAAATATCCGATGATCATGGAGATTCACGGCGGTCCGCACGGGATGTACAACGTCGGCTTCAGCTACATGTACCAGAACTTTGCGGCGAACGGGTACGTGGTGCTGTATACGAATCCGCGCGGCTCGACTGGCTACGGCACGGATTTCGGCAACGCAATCAACAAGAAGTACCCTGGGGTCGATTACGACGACCTCATGGCCGGTGTCGACACCGTCATTAGGCGCGGTTACGTCGACACGCAGCGCATGTACGTCGGCGGCTGCAGCGGCGGCGGCGTGCTCTCGAGCTGGGTCATCGGCCATACCAACCGCTTTGCCGCGGCGGCCGTCCGCTGCCCCGTCATGAACTGGATGTCGTTCGCCGGCACGTCGGACGTGCCTTATTTCAGCCACGCCTGGTTCGAGAAGCCGTTCTGGGAAGATCCTAAACCATGGCTCGAACAGTCGTCGCTGATGTACGTGGGGAATGTGACCACGCCAACCGTCATCATGACCGGCGAGCTCGATCTGCGCACGCCAATGCCGCAATCCGAGGAGTACTACAGCGCTCTCAAGATGCGCGGCGTGCCGACGGCTCTATTGCGCTTCGCCAATGAATTCCACGGCACCAGCTCGCGGCCGAGCAATTTCATGCGCACGCAGCTGTACATGATGAGTTGGTATCAGAAGTACAAGCGGGATACGGCTGCGATGTAGTCCTTAGTCTCTAGTCCTTAGCTCTTGGCGGTTGGGCGGTGCCTAGCGACTAAGAGCTAAGGGCTATGGCCTGACACAATGGCTGAGCTAAAAACCAAAGCCACGACCGCCAGCGTCGACAGATTCCTCGCCGGCATCAAAGACAAGCGACGTCGCGAAGACTGCCTAACGGTCGCCAAGCTTATGCAGCAAGTGACGAAGGCGCCACCCAGGATGTGGGGCAGCAGCATCGTCGGCTTCGGCGACTATACATATCATTACGAAAGCGGCCGTGAGCTGAGCTGGTTCCTCGTCGGCTTCTCCCCGCGCAAAGACGCGCTCACACTCTACCTCATGCCGGGCTCTGCGAAATTCAGCGACGCCCTCGCGAACCTCGGCAAGCACAAGAGCGGCAAAGCTTGTCTCTATATCAAGAGTCTCGAGGATGTTGATCAGGCAGCGCTCAAAACGCTGGTGCAGGAGTCGGTGAAGCGCGTGAAGGAAATCGCGCGCGAACGAAAGCGTTAGGCCGTGCGCCTCGTCACCTTCGGGCTCGCGAATAGTCTCGACAACTTCATCGCGCGCAGCGACCACGGGACCGACTGGCTCGTATGGGACAACGAGGTGGCGGCGATCTCCGCCGAGTACTGGAAAACGATCGACACTGTCGTGATGGGACGCAAAACCTATGAAGTCGCCGTCAAGATGGGCACGACTTCATATCCCGGCGCCAAGAACTACGTCTTCTCGCGCACTCTCCAGGCAACGCCCGGGGTTGATGTAGAGATCGTCGCGGATGATCCCGTCATGTTCCTGCGCGCGCTCAAACAGCAGCCGGGCAAAGGCATCTGTGTGCTGGGCGGTGGCGAGCTCGCCCACACGCTCCTGCAAGCAGGCTTGATCGACGAGATCGGGCTGAACATTCAGCCCGTCCTGCTGGGATCCGGAATCCCTCTATTCCACGGCCTCCGGAAGCAGCTGGACCTGGAGCTGCTCGAATGCCGACAGCTGAAGAGCGGATCTGTCTATGTGAGATATCGGATCAGACGTTAGGCGGAGTTCCCTATCCCCTATCCCCTATCCCCTACCTACTCCAGCTCGTCGATCGAACGTGGCCAGTCCTGTCTCAGGAGGCGCGAGAGTGCGCGGTCGGCCAGCAAGCGCCCACCCGTTTGACAGCGGGCGCAGTAGTTCGTCTCGTTGTCTGCATAACGAATGCGCTGTACCGGCGTGCCGCACACCGGACACGGCTTCCCGAAGCGGCCGTGCACAGCCATCCCCTCACGGAACGCCGTCACCGTCTCGGGAAACCCTTGGCCCACTTCGGCTCGTATCCTCCCAATCCAGTCGCTGAGCGTCTCGCGTGTGGCATCGAATAGCCGTGCGATTTCCTCGTCGCTGAGCTTCGACGTAAGCGTCATCGGCGAGAGTTTGGCGCGATGCAGAATCTCGTCCGAGTACGCGTTACCGATGCCGTCGAAAAAGCGCGGGTCTGTGAGTGATCGCTTGAGCGTGTGATTCTCGTTACGCAGCCGCGCGGCGAATTCGTCGCTTGTTGCTACAAAAACATCGATCCCGCCACGATCCATCGCGCGAACGGCATCGAGGCCGCGCACGACGTGCAACGAGGCCCGTCGCTTCGAGCCAGCCTCGGTGAGGAATAGCGTCCCGTGCTCGAACTCGAATGTTGCCTGGGCGATCTTGCCCGGAGGCTTTAGACCTTTGTCGCGCCAGCGCAGCCGCCCCGCAATCATCAAATGGATGACGATGTGCAGATCGTCGGTCATGCTGAGCACGATGCGCTTTCCAACACGTGCCGTTCCCTTCACTTCGCGCTGCTCGACGGCGCTGAGCGGCGGATCGACGGATCTCAAAATGAATGGATTGATCGCGCGCGCCCGTTCGAGCGTTCGGCCGACGACAAAACGCTCCAGCGCTTCGATGTAAACAGTGACATCAGGAAGCTCGGGCATCGCGGCGAATGTAAGTTCCCTTCCGCCTCGGCGTTATGCGCGACCGCTCCCTTGATCCTTTGCCAATCGATGCTGTGCTCCCGCAGCTGCGCGACGCGCTGCGCCACAGATCGAGCGCAGTCCTCGTCGCTCCGCCAGGCGCCGGCAAAACAACCCGGGTCCCTCTCGCGCTCGTCGACCAGGAATGGCTGCGAGATAGCCGCACTGTCATGCTCGAACCGCGCCGTCTCGCGGCCCGTGCGGCGGCTCGCCACATGGCGCAGCAGCTTGGCGAGGAGGTCGGAGAAACGATCGGCTTTCGCGTGCGCGGTGAGTCGCGAGTCAGCTCGCGCACTCGCGTGGAGGTCGTCACTGAAGGCGTGCTCACGCGCATGCTCGCGGACGATCCAACGTTGGAAGGCATCGGACTCGTGATCTTCGACGAATTTCACGAGCGCAGCCTCAATGCCGACGTCGGACTTGCCCTGTCGTTGCAATCGCAGCGCCTCGTTCGCGATGACCTGCGGCTGCTCGTCATGTCGGCGACTCTCGAAGGACGAGCGGTCGCACAATTGTTAGGCGATGCTCCCGTCATCGAGAGCGAAGGGAAGATGTTTCCCGTTACCACTCACTTCGTTCCGCCGCGCGGCGCCTCGGCACGTGAAGCGGCCCTGCTCGCCACGATCGAGCGCGCGCTGCGTGATGAATCAGGCGACGTGCTCGCGTTTCTTCCCGGCGCCGGCGAAATCCGTCATGCTGCTGAAGCGCTGAACAGCCGTGTGCTACCGCCAGGGACCTACGTCGTGCCGCTCTATGGCGCGATGCCGCTCGCTGAGCAGGACCGTGCCATCCGACCGAGCCAGCCCGGGACTCGCAAGGTCGTTCTCGCGACGACGATCGCGCAGACGAGCCTAACGATCGAAGGCGTGCGCATCGTCATCGACAGCGGCCTTACTCGCATCCCGCGCTACTCGCCGCGTAGCGGCATGACGCGACTGGAAACGGTTCGCGTTTCTCGATCCGCGGCTGATCAGCGACGCGGGCGCGCGGGCCGCCTCGCGCCAGGCATCTGCTACAGACTGTGGGACGCAGGCGAAGACGCGATGCTCAGGCAGCACGACATCCCCGAAATCCTCGAGGCCGACCTGGCACCGCTCGCGCTCGATCTGGCGGCGGCGGGGGTGAACGATCCTGCAGATCTGCGATGGCTCGATCCACCGAGTGCCGGTGCATTCGCGCAAGGGCGTGAGCTGCTGCGCGAGCTTGGCGCGCTCGACGCGAATGGGCGCGTCACGGCGCATGGCCGCGAGCTGGCCGCGTTAGGTACGCACCCGCGGCTGGCGCACATGCTGGTGCGATCGCGCGCCGACGATCTCAGCGCGCTGGCAGCGGATCTCGCGGCGCTACTCGAGGAGCGCGACATCCTCGGCGGACCGTTAGCCGAGCGCGATCCCGATGTGCGCACTCGCATCGAGCTTCTTCACGGAGGACGGGCGAGCGCCGGCGCCGACCGCGCGGCGATCGAGCGTGTTCGCGCAGCCGCGAGCCGCTGGCGGCGGAAGAGCGCACCGCCTGGCGCGCCACAAAACGCAGCGGCAGCAGGTTTGCTCCTCGCTCTCGCGTATCCGGACCGCATCGCGCAGCGTCGTGTTGGTCCTCAGCCCAGATACGTTCTGCGTAACGGCGCAGGAGCGAAGCTGCCACCGGGCACGGCCCTGCATAACGAGCCGTACCTCGTCGCCGCGGAGCTCGACGGGCGCCTGCCCGAGAGTCTCATCTTGCTCGCCGCGCCGATTTCGCTCAGCGAGATCGAGCAGCACTTCGGCGACCAGGTCGTGCGCGAAGACGTTATCACATGGGACAACGCGGCCGGCTCAGTCAAAGCGCAGCGGCGGCGTATGCTCGGCGCGCTCGTTCTTTCGGACGATCCACTTGCCACGCCCGACGTTGATCAGGTGCAAAAGGTCGTACTGGACGCGATCATCGCCAGCGATTTTGCTCTCCTGTCCTGGTCGAAAGAAACGACCGCGCTGCGCGAGCGCATGGCCTTTGTGCACGCACATGACGCGTCATGGCCGGACGTCTCTCTCGCCGCACTGCGCCAGACAGCCGGCGAATGGCTCGGCCAGCGGCTCGACGGCGTTAGGCGCCGCGAGGACATCGCGCGCATCCCGCTGGCTGAGGCTCTCGCACAATTGCTCACCTGGCAGCAGCGCACGCGCCTCGACGAGCTCGCTCCGACACACTTCAATACGCCGGCCGGTTTTCGCGCGCGCATTGACTACAGCGATCCACAAACGCCGATGCTCGCCGCCCGAATGCAGGATCTCTTCGGCCTAACGAAAACACCGCGCGTACTCGGCGGCCGGGTGCCATTGACGCTGCATTTGCTCGCGCCTAACCAGCGACCCGTTCAGGTTACGCAGGATCTCGAGAGCTTCTGGAAAGGTGCGTATCGCGAGGTGCGCACCCAGCTGCGTGCGCGATATCCGAAGCACAAATGGCCTGAGGATCCGAGCCGGACTTGATTCTCCTGTGACCTCTGACCTGAAACCTGTCTCCCTGCGCCTGGCGACCGAGCAATGCCATGCTCAACGGCACTGGCGCCTCATAGTGCAGCTGAGGAGACTACTGGCATGCGGCGCCAGTCGTCCATCCTTTCGTTCCTCATCTTCGCTGGCTGCTATCAGGATGCATCCGTTCCGAAGCAGCGCGATGAAATCCTGTTGCGCCTAACCGTCAGCAGGGAAACGCTGCGTGCGGGTGAGGCAGACACGATCAACGTCACCGCGACAAACAACTTTGGCGAGCGCATCCAGATTCGCTTCCCAAGCGCCTGCATCGTTTTCGCGTACATCCGCGATCCGCGCGGCCGCGTCGTCACCCCTGGTCGCGGGTGGAGCTGCATCCCTGTCGTCTCCACTCTTGTTCTCGACCCGAACGAGGTGCGTACATTCACTTTCGTTTGGACGGGACTGAGTGAGTTTGCTGGCACCCTGCAGCCAACCCCGCTCGCGCCCGGAGAGTATTTCGCCACGGCCACGCTCGAGTCCGGCGACTTCGCTGTCCACGCACCTCCTGTGCGCGTGACATTGGTCCAGTAGTCGCGTCACGCCATCTCTCTTCTCGTTATGCACCGCCCATACGCAATCCTGCTCGCGGTCGTGCTGCCACTGTCACTGGCGGCACAGACAGACCCGCACATGGCTAAAGCGCGCCGAGTATTGCGCGCCGTGCCGCTCGTCGACGGCCACAACGATCTACCTTGGGCGATCCGGGAGTTCGCACAAGCGCCACGCGACGTGGATGCATACGATCTGCGCAAA
>DATBKN010000325.1:0-7306 GCA_036555845.1 Gemmatimonadaceae bacterium
TGGCCCTGGATCATCGTGGCGCTCGCGTCGACGCTGGTCTTCCCGCAATTGAGCGACATCGCCAGGACGTATCCGCAGGTCGATCCCGCGCTGATCGGCCACGACATGGCCTATCCGGCGATGCTCAAGTTCCTCCCGGCAGGGTTCCTCGGTGCCATGGTGGCGGGCATTCTCGCGTCATATCGCTCGACGATCGAGACGCACCTGAACTGGGGCACTTCTTACCTCGTGCACGACTTCTACCGCCGCTTCGTCAATGCCAGTGCCAGCGAGCGGCATTACGTTTTTGTGGCGCGCATAACGACGGCGCTGTTGATGATCAGCGCGGCGGCATTGACGTTCGTGCTCACGACCGCCAGCGAGTCCTTCAACCTGATTCTATCGATCGGCGCCGGAACGGGACTGATCTATATCCTGCGCTGGTTCTGGTGGCGCATCAACGCGTGGAGCGAGATCGCGGCCATGATCGGCTCATTCGTCATCGCGTTCGGCTTTTTCATCGCGAGCAAAATGGGCCACGTCATTCCGTCGCATGTCTCGCTCATTGTGACAGTTTTGGCGACAACGATCATCTGGCTCATCGCGACATACATGGCGCAGCCCACCGACGCGGCGACTCTTCGATCATTCTATTCGCTCGTGCGTCCAGCTGGACCAGGATGGAAAACGATTCGCGAGCAGACCAATCTCGAACCGTCGCCTGATTCACTCACGACATCGTTGTTAGGCTGGATCGCGGGCTGTTTCTTCGTGTATGCGGGCCTGTTCGGTACGGGAAGCTTCATCTACGGACGTACGACTGCTGGCTTCCTCTGGCTCGGCGTCTTCGTCGTGACGGGTATCGGCCTTCTGGCGCTCATCCCTCGCTTGTGGAAACGGGAACCGGCGGCGGAGTGACAGCCGCCTAGCTTCTCGGAAGCGCCAGGTCAGGCCCAAAGCGCGCGCCTGCGGCGCGCAACCCTCTTGCCGCTTCTGGTGTCTCTGTCTTTGGCGTCATATATTGGACTCCACTACATAAGACTGCGACATCTATAGTATGCCTGCCAGCGAGCTCAAAAAGGGAAGCGCCGAGTTTCTTATCCTGTCGCTGCTGGAGAAGCGCGCGCGCCACGGATACGAAATCTCCAAGCTCATCGAATCGCGCTCCAAGGGGGCGCTTCGCTTCAACGTCGCGTCGCTGTATCCGCTGCTCTACCGCCTCGAGGACCGCGGCTGGGTGCAGGCCAAGTGGGTGGAGAATCCGGGCCAGCGTCGCCGGCGCTTCTATCGTCTGACGACGGAAGGAAAGAAGGTGCTTCTCGACGAGCAGCGCACGTGGGACGAATTCGTCCGCGCGGTACGCCGCGTGATCGCCCCCGAATATGCGTGACTGGCGCCCACTAGTTAGGCAGCGGCTCGCCGCGCTCGATCTCGATCCAACGAGCGAAGCCGACATCATCGAGGAACTGGCCGCACACCTCGACGACCGCATGCGCGAGCTCACAACGCAGGGCATGTCTCCGGAAGCTGCGGAAGCGACGCTGCTGACCGATGGATTGGATGAGGAAGCGCTCAGCACGGCGCTCGCGAGCTACCGCACTCGGAGACGCTCGCCGGCCCCGTTCGGCGGTGGCGCGCAACGCGGTGGACCATTCGCTGGACTGGCCGCTGATGCTCGGTACGCATCGCGCGCGTTGCTCAAGCGCCCGGGCCTTACGACAATCGCGCTGCTGACGCTCGCCATTGGAATGGGCGTGAACGCCGCGATCTTCGGCTTCGTCCATCCGCTCTTGCTGCGACCTCTTCCCTTCGCGAATCCGGACCAGCTGGTGACGTTCTGGGGCACGGCGCCCGACAAAGGACTTCCGGTGGTCAATTATCCCGACGCGCTGTACACGTACTACCGTCAGCGACTGCGCGCCGTGCAACCGATGGCGATGTACGCGGGGAATGATTTTACGCTGAGCGGCAAAGGCGATGCGGAACGCGTCGATGGCGCCATTCCCACCGTCGATTTCTTCAAGGTGCTCGGTGCCACGCCGCTCTTGGGGCGCACGTTCCGCGACGATGATCACACGAACGGCCGCAGTAACGTCGCGGTCATCAGCTATCGCCTCTGGCAGCGTCGCTTCGCCGGCGACTCGGCGATCATCGGGAAGAGCCTAACGCTCGACAATCAGCCGACGACGATCATCGGCGTCATGCGCTCCGGCTTTGAATTCCCGGGACGCACATCCGTATGGGTTCCTCTGGTGATCGATCCGCAATCGCTGAATTGCTGGTGCTACGATGCAATCGGCCGTCTGGTGGCCGGCGCGACGCCGGAGTCGATGGCTCGGGATGTCGACGCCATCAACGGCGATTTCTGGGCCGAGCGTGAAGGGCGTCCGCGTACCCCGACGCGTCCTGGTGATCGCAGCGGGACTGTCGTGCGCCCGCTCGCGAGCAACCTCGTTGGCGAAGTGCGCCAGCCGTTGCTCCTCCTGCTCGGTGCCGCCGGCATTGTGCTTCTCATCGCCTGCGCCAACCTCGCCAACCTGCTACTCGCCAGCGCGAGCGACCGGCAGCGCGAGATCGCTGTGCGCTGCTCGTTAGGTGCGAGTCGCCAGCGTGTCGTGCGCCAGTTGTTCATGGAATGCGTACTCCTCTCGTTTGGCGGCGCCGTCTTGGGTCTTGCCCTGGCAGCGCTGCTGGTTCGGGCGGGCAGCTCGTTCGTGCTCGAGCGCGTCCCGTACATCCAGCAGGTGGGCGTAGATCCGGCCATGCTCGGGTTTGCCGCCGCGATCGCGACGCTCACATGCTTGCTAGTGGGAGCGGTGCCAGCATTGAAAGGCGCGGGGATTTCAGTGGCATCGGCACTCAAGCAGGGATTGCGCACGACGGGCGACAAATCGACACGCCGGCTCAACGATGGCTTCGTCGTTGCGCAGATCGCGCTGTCGCTCATGTTGCTCGTCGGCGCCGGTCTGTTGCTGCGCAGCCTCGGCAACTTGTTAGGCATCGATCCTGGATTTCGCGCGGAGAACGCGACCGTGGGACGCATTTCGCTGCCATGGACAACGTACGGCAACGCGCCGGCGCTGCGCGCGGTCGCAGGACGTCTGGAGAGCTCGTTGCGCAGTCTGCCTGGCCTCTCGGCTGTTGGACTCACGTCCACTGCCCCATTCAGCCGCAACAACAACCAGCAAGAGATGGTTGTACAGGGAAAAGAGCCCAGCGCTGGTGAGCCCGTTCCCGTCGCGAGCGTGCGCGCTGTGAGCGACAAGTACTTCGAGGCCGTCGGCACACGGGTATTGATGGGCCGCGCCTTCAGCGAGACCGATCACACCGACACTAACAACCTCGTCGCGATCATAGATCAGAGCGTGGCGACCCGCTATTGGCCTAACGGTAATCCAATCGGCGCCAAGATCGCCGTCGGCGACAAGCAGAACCCACGCTGGCAAACGATCGTTGGCGTCGTTGCGACCATCCGCCACCAACGGCTCGATCGCCCACCGGATCACTATGTCTATGTTCCGCTCTCGCGATCGCCACGCCTGAATATGGACATCGTCGTACGCTCGGCGCTCGCGAGTCCGGAAGTGATATCCATGATGCGGCGCGCGGTGCGCGCCATCGATGCCGGTGTTCCGCTGTACAGTGCCCACACATTGGCCGAAGCGATCGACGAATCGCTTGCCACGCGACGCATGACAAACACGCTCATGCTTTGCTTCGCCTTCACCGCGCTGCTCCTCGCAGCGCTGGGCATTTTCGGCGTGATCGCGCGCCACGTGGCTGCGCGAGTCAAGGAGTTCGGCGTGCGCCTGGCGTTAGGTGCGACGCCTGCCGCTGTCGTGGCTCTCGTCGTGCGTCGTGGCGCCACGCTCGTTTTCCTCGGAATCGCGCTCGGCGTGGCGGGCGCTGTCTCGCTCGCGGGCTTTCTGCGAACGCTATTGTTCGGCGTGACGTCCGTGGATCCGGCGACTTACGCGCTCGCGCCGTTACTCCTCGCGACGGTGGCGTTGCTCGCGTGCTGGCTACCCGCGCGGCGGGCGACTTCGGCGGATCCATTGGACGCGTTGCGTGCCGAGTAGGAAAGAGCAGAACGCAGATAACAGCAGAAACTGGCGCAGATGGACGCAGATACTACTTGTTCTTGCTAAAACAAAATCGTCTATCTGCGCAATCCGCGCCGTTTCAGCGTCATCTGCGTTCCCTTTGATTATTGCACAACCGGCACTCGATAGGCTGCCCTTAGCGCGTTCTGATATTCAGCGTAGAGCGCTTTCAAGCCATCGAACTCTTTCTTGACCGCCGCGCGGTACTCCGGCCGAGTGGCAAAGTCGTACAGCAGCGCCGCCATTCCTTGCGCATCGATGACGAAGCCCTTGTGCCCAACATCGCCTAACGCGTCCTGCTCCATCTCATATGTGTGAAAGCCGCCGTTGGCGGTATGCGCCGAGAAGCCCACGCCCGGAATCGCCGACGATACTGATCCTGTTTCCTCGTACCCCTGCGGCTTGCCAGGCACGTCCTGCACTTTCGTTCCGCCGAATTTCTTGGTGTACGCGAACGCCACTTCGTTGAGCGACGCCACCGAGATGCCATCGCGCATGCTGCCGTAGTGCTCGATCTTCACCTTGGTGCCGGTTGCGGACGCGGCGCCACGAGCCGCGTCGTCCACGAGCTGTCGCACCTGCTTCAGATACTCCGCGTCCGGATACCGGATATAGAAGTCGCCCACCGCGCGATCGGGCACAACGTTAGGCGCCTTGCCGCCTTCCGTGATGATCCCCTGAATGCGCGTTTCGGGACGGAACGTGCCGCGCAACGCGTCGATGTTGTTGAAGAAGAGACGCAGCGCGCTCAGCGCATTGCGGCCGTCCCATGGCGTCATCTGGTGCGCGGGATACCCCGTGAACACGTAGCGCACGCCGTCGATGTTGAGGCAGCACGTACCGAAACCCGGCGCCGCACGCTGTGTCGCCGTGGACGAGTGCGAGCGCACGAGTACGTCCGCTTCATCGAAGACCTTGGCCTCGTGCATCACTGTCTTGGACGGCGGCGGCATCATCTCTTCGGCGGGCGTCCCATAAACAATCACGCTGCCGGAGGTTCCGGACTTCGTTAGGTACTCGGCGATGGCGATCGCCGCCGCGAGCCCGACCGGCCCCTGCGCGGAATGTTGATCCCCGTGGAAATCGCCCTGCGTTCCGCGTAGCGCATCGTACTCCACAATGACGCCAAGCACGGGCTTGCCATTGTTGCGCTTGTAGCGCGCGACGAATGCCGTCTCGAGATCGGCGACACCCTGAGTCACTTCGAATTCGTGCGCCTTGAGGTAGTCGATCAAGAGCTTGATCGAGCGCGTCTCCTTGAAGCCGACTTCAGGATGTTTCGTGATGTCGTCGCTCAGGGCGAGCAGCTCGGCGTCCATGAGCGCTTTGGCGCGCGCCGCGACAGCATCGCGTGCAGCGTTAGGCGCCGTGAGCTTCGTCGCCCAGCCCGCGGCGTCGATCTCTTTTTGCAGCACGGCCATCTTCGCGACTACATCCTTCGCGGCGTCGCGCTGAGTCGGTGTCTCCTGGGCGCGTGCGGTCGCCGCTGCGAGCGCGATGCCGAGCGCCAGCGTTCCAAATCGCTGCATGATGTACCTGTGTGTTCTACGAGTGAGCGTCGGCTGTGTCGGCGTTGCCGGTGCTACCGGAGCCGCGGCCGAGTAACGAACGCAGGTTGTCATTGAGCGCCTCGTACATCGCGCGCGGTACCATCTCGCTCAGTTGCTGCTCCAGTTCATGGACGCGCTGCGAAAGCTCGGATGCTTGCTCTCCTGTGGAGAGCAGTTGGATCTCGACATCGGCGAGCTTGCTCGTGGCGCCGCGCAGCTCGGCGATCTGTGTCTTGGCTTCGTGGTAGTCGGCTTCGGGAACGCGCGCCGCCACTTCGCGCTCCAATTCTTCGATGCGATGCGCCACATCCGAAGCTCGCGCGTCGGCTTCCGCGAGTTTTGTCCGAAGCGATGTGAGCTCCGCCGTGCGCGCTTCCAACGTAGCGATCCTGGCCGCCGCATCCTTGAGTTGCTGATCTCTGGAGGCGAGTTGGCGCTTGAGCTTCGCCACCTCTTCCGTTGTGCTGTTTTGTGCCTCGCTGTGCTTGGCGCTCATCGAATCCACTTGGGTCCGCGGGACCATCACCGCGAGTTCGGCCGTCAGCCGGCTGACCTCGCCCTCGAGTGTCGCCTGACGATTGGTCGCCCCGGCGAGTTCGGCTTCGCGTTGGCCGATCGCTGTCGTGTGGTCATCCAGTGCCAGCGTTAGGCCATTGATGCGCTCATCCAGATCGTTGATCAGCCGATCCTTGTCGCGCAGGATGCCTTGCAGCGCGTCAACCTTGCTCGCCTCCATCGTGAGCGTCGCGATGGTACGGTCACGCTCAATGATTTGATCGTCCTTTGCGCGGCCGTCCGCTGTCAACGTTGAGGCTCGCGAAGTCATGTGGCCCAGCTCGCTCTGGAGCGCCGCCAGACGGTCCTTCCATTTGTGCTCCAACGATACGAGCCGATCACCCTCGGCCATGAGGCGCAGGATCCAGCCGACCACTGCGCCCACGACGCCGGCCACAATCAGCGTCGCCACGACGACACCAGAGCTCATCGTTAGGTGCTGTTGGGCAAACCAGACGCCGATCAGCACGACTGCTATGCTCCCGGCCGCGAGTACGAGTCCTCGTGTCATCGACGCTCCAATGGTGATCCTGACAGCGACACCTCTCGCCCCTGGGTCAACCTACGCCGAGTCAGGTCGGGCGCAATACGGCCGCTGGCCGAAGAATGGGCCTCCTCCGGGCTCTCAAAACGAGCGACTTTGGGCAAGCGAAAGCGTGTGCCGCAAACGCTGCCTAACGTCGATGTCCGGGGGCCATCGGCGGGGGTTTTTCCGGGCCCTCGAATCGCCGAGCCCGCCGGGAGACGCGAACGTTTGGGTGCACCGGGGCGTACAACGATGTCCACAATTTCTCCCCTGCAGGAGCACTCATGTTACGAAGGATTTCGCTCACAATCGTTGCCGCGGCGGCGTTCGCCGGCAGCGCGACGATCGTTTCAGCCCAGGGTGGCCCCATGCGCATGCGCAGTGCGGTAGGGATCATCCTGGACGCCAAAGATTCGCTGCAGCTGTCCACCGACCAGGTGGCAAAGCTCGATAGCCTTGGCAAAGCCCTCGAGGCCAAGAACGCGCCTCTTAGAGAGAAGGCTCGCGCCGCACGGGAGTCCGGCGGCGGGATGGAAGCGAGCCGTGAATTCTTCACGGCAATGCGGCAGAACGACGAGGAGACATTCACGGCG
>DATBKN010000326.1:0-7493 GCA_036555845.1 Gemmatimonadaceae bacterium
CTTGAGCTCCAGGATTTCGCCTTTGACGTCGACGGTGATTTTTCGTGATAGATCACCACGTGCAACTGCCGTGGTCACCTCCGCGATATTTCTCACTTGCGCCGTTAGGTTGCCCGCCATGGCGTTCACCGAGTCGGTGAGGTCCTTCCACGTCCCCGCGACGCCAGGCACCTTCGCCTGACCGCCGAGTCCTCCCTCTGTACCAACCTCGCGCGCGACGCGCGTCACTTCGCCCGCGAAAGCATTCAACTGATCGACCATTGTATTAATGGTCTCTTTGAGCAACAGAATCTCACCGCTGACGTTCACGGTAATCTTCTTCGACAAGTCTCCACCGGCGATTGCCGTCGCCACATCGGCGATGTTTCGCACCTGCGCCGTTAGGTTGTTCGCCATGGAGTTGACGTTGTCCGTGAGATCCTTCCAGGTACCGGCAACGCCCATCACCCGCGCCTGACCGCCGAGCTTTCCTTCCGTTCCGACTTCGCGCGCTACGCGCGTGACTTCGGATGCGAAGGCGTTGAGCTGGTCCACCATCGTATTGATTGTGTTCTTCAGCTCCAGGATTTCGCCCTTCACGTCCACCGTGATCTTGCGCGACAAGTCTCCGCGTGCCACGGCCGTCGTTACCTCGGCGATGTTACGGACCTGTGCCGTTAGGTTCGACGCCATGTAGTTGACTGAGTCCGTCAGGTCCTTCCACGTGCCGGCCACACCGGGAACGAGCGCCTGACCACCGAGCTTGCCGTCGGTCCCGACTTCACGCGCAACGCGCGTGACTTCTGACGCAAATGACCGCAGCTGATCCACCATCGTGTTGATCGCTTCCTTCAGCTGCAAAATCTCGCCACGAACATCGACAGTGATTTTCTTTGACAGGTCTCCACTGGCTACAGCTATCGTGACATCGGCAATATTTCTCACCTGCGCCGTTAGGTTACCGGCCATCGAGTTCACGTTGTCCGTAAGGTCCTTCCACGTTCCCGCCACGCCCGGCACCTGCGCCTGGCCGCCGAGCTTTCCTTCGGTGCCGACTTCGCGTGCCACACGCGTCACCTCCGCCGCAAAGGCGTTCAACTGATCGACCATCGTATTGATGGTGTTTTTCAGTTCGAGGATTTCGCCGCGCACGTCGACGGTGATCTTTCTCGACAGATCGCCGCGCGCCACAGCCGTCGTGACTTCGGCGATGTTACGGACCTGACCCGTTAGGTTGCCCGCCATCGCGTTCACCGAGTCGGTCAAGTCTTTCCACGTACCGGCCACGCCCGGAACGATCGCCTGACCACCGAGCTTGCCGTCCGTACCGACCTCCCGCGCCACGCGTGTGACTTCGGCGGCAAAGGAGCGCAGCTGATCGACCATCGTATTGATCGCTTCTTTCAGCTGCAGGATTTCGCCGCGTACGTCGACAGTGATCTTCTTCGAGAGGTCACCGCTCGCAACTGCGATCGTGACTTCAGCGATGTTTCGCACCTGGGCCGTGAGGTTGCTCGCCATCGAGTTCACGGATTCAGTGAGGTCCTTCCACACGCCGCTGACGTCACGCACTTGCGCCTGACCGCCAAGCTTTCCGTCGGCCCCGACCTCGCGCGCAACGCGCGTCACTTCGCCTGCGAAGACGCCGAGCTGCTGGATCATTCGGTTGACGATCGTCGCCGAGCGCAGGAACTCGCCTTCGAGTGGACGCCCATCGACATCGAGTCGCACGGTCTGGAGCAGGTCACCCTGTGCCACGGCTGAAATCGCGCGCGTGACTTCCGTTGTCGGCCAGACCAGATCGTCGATCAGAGTGTTCACCGACGTTTCCATTTCGCGCCATGCGCCGCCAGAGCGGCCCGCATCCAGGCGCTGCCGGATTTTCCCCTGCTTTCCCACCACGTGGCCGACTCTCTGAAGCTCAGCGGCCATTCGCTCGTTGGAGGCGACGATGTTGTTGAATGTGTCGGCGATCTTGCCTGACAAACCTGTCCAGTGACGAGGGAGCCGGACTGAAAAGTTGCCGTCATGGACGGCTTGCATAGCTCCCAAAAGCTCGTGAAGGTCGGCCGTCGTCGTCTCGTCTAAACCGTTTGCTCGCAAGACGTTTGCAGCTGGCGAGGGATTCTTCATTGGCTCCATTCCGATGAGCTTGCCGGCAAAGAATGACGTGCGCCTTCAAGTTCCGGTCCAGCACGCTAGTGGTGCTTTGAGCTACACCACAGCCAGCGACCAGCCGTATACACCGCTGCGACAAGGCGCACGCGATCTGCGTTTGGAGGAGTAACGAGCGCTCGCTGATCCGTGAGTGAAAAGCGCCCTTTCGGGGACACGGGGCGCACAGCGGAATCATGCACGGATGGCCCCGCGCTGAGCAACGTCGACTTATCCACTCCAGCGCAGCGGTCGAGCTCGTCAACGACCTGAGCTCGGCGCGTTAGGCAAATGGACTCAGTAGATGTAGACCGGCGTTCCGACCGGGATGTTTTCGTACAGCCAGGTGATATCCGGATCGGCGAGTCTTATGCAGCCGTGCGTAACGGCGCGACCGATGCTCGTCTGATCGGGAGTTCCGTGCAGCAGATAACCGCTGCCTAGGTCCAGCGCGTACGGGCCGAGCTCGCCCTCGACCTTCCGGTTCCAAGTCCCAGCCGGCGGAATGAACAACGTGCTATTGAACACGATGTGCTCGTCGATCGGCAATGCCGTGAACGCGCTGGAACCCGGCTGCGACAAACCAACGATTCCGTTGCGCACCGTTAGGCGTCGTCCGTCCTCGAGGTTGATGGACGACCCTTCGTGCAAGCGCTCGAGCTTGAGTCCGTACTCCGATGCCACTTCGGCGTACAGCCAATCGGGCGGTCGCCACACCGGGTCCTCCACTTTACGCAACACGCGGCGCTGCCCGCGCGGTGTGCGGAACGTCCAGGCTCGGCCCGCATACTCGAGGGTGATGCCTGACGCGACGGCAATTGGTGCCACCAGGAGCGTGTCGGCGCCGCGGATCACTTGGAGCTGGCGATCGAAGAGCGACACCACGACACGGTATTCGTCCCCCGCTCGCGCGGCGCGATCGCGCCACGTCACCCACGCGAGACTGTCGGCCCGCGACGCAAAAGAAGGCGGTGGAATGAGCGCTGCCGTGTCGACGAAAAATGCGTCCCGATAACGCACGAGCATCGATTTGACAGTCGCGCTGACGAGCGAATCGGTCCGCGCCCGCTGTGAGGCAGCCCGCGTCGATAATGCGGCGAGCGACAGGGTGCCAGCGAGGAGAAACGGACCGACTCGGTTCTTCATATGCTTGATCATAACAACGTCACTGGGCGTTGTCGCGCCGCCCCACGCGTGGAGGGTGGGACGACGCGACTGGCATCACGGCCGTCGATTAACGGAACGAGACGCCAAGAACCAATGGCACCCAGCGAATGTGCTTTGACCGATCGCCGAAGAACTCATCAAACGTGAGATCCTGCTTACGGTTCGCGAACACATTCACCCAACGCGACTCCAGGAAAATCGCCGCGGGCCCAACACCAAACTCCAAGCCTGCGCCTCCGTTGACGCCGAACTTGGTTTTGTTCTTCTCGCCAACCTCATCGTTCGCGTCCAGCACGTCCGTGCCGAGTAAGGCATTGAGCGACGAGCGGCTTCCCATGCCACTGAAGTAATACACGCCACCGCCGCCGACACCGTACAGCGCGACTCTGCTGCTACCCAATGGGAGCCGCATCGTTAGGTTCGCCGTGCCGGACAAGACCTTGGGATCGGCGTTACTGAGTGTCGAGAATTCAACACCATTGAACCGATCGAAACCGAAGTCAAAGCGCACACCGAAGAGATAGTTCGGTTTGTGCCAGCCAATCGGAAGCGTCAGGTTGAAGCCGCTGTCATAGCCGACATCATTGAAATCGTCCATCGGGCTCGAGCGGCCGCCGGCGACGCCGATGTACCACCCGCTGCCGTTGAACAGGTAACGATCGCGCATCTGCTCGCGCCGCAACTGCTCGGCACGGGCGATGGAGTCGGCACGGGCAATTGAATCAGCCCGAGCGCGCTCAATAGCTGCGATGGAATCGGCACGCGCTTTCTCGACGGCGGCAATTGAATCGGCTCGTGCCTTTTCAACGGCCGCAATTGAATCGGTGCGAGCCTTTTCGGCTGCTGCGATCGAGTCAGCTCGCATTTTTTCACGGGCCAGGGAATCGGCCCGCGCGATTGAGTCGGCGCGCATCTTGTTCAGGTCGACCTCACCGCGCGATTCACGTTTCGTTACGGGAATGCGTTGCTGCGAAGTCGGCCTGCGTGTGCGAGTTGTATCCTGCGCCTGTGCCGAGATGGCGATGCCTAACGAAAGAACGGCAGCACCGAACACCGGCCACGCGCGAAGCACGCGTGTTCTCATAAATGCTCCTCCAAGGGGTCGCGCGAGTCGCTCACAATGAACGAACCACGCGACAGAATTCGTGTGTCCTGTTTGTTTGACGTGTGCGCGCTCCGACGCTGTATGATCGCCGGGAGCGGGTCGAGCTTTATTGTTCAGCATGGGCGCTCGCCAACCGGGCGCTCGTCCCATTTGACAAGCGTTAATGCAAGGGCCGTGCGACGCGGCGCCGTCGAGGCGGTCTCGGCCGCAGCTTGTTAGGCGGGCTCGACGGGTGCTTGATCCAACTTTACTTTCAGGCACTTTGCCCGATTTGCCCTTTCACCAGGATCCAAGTATGGACCCCCGTATCCGCCGCGAGCTGCGCGTGCTCAAACTGTATGCGCTCATCGTCACGACCTTGCTTGGCACACTCTCCATCGCGGCGTTCAGGCAGAGCACGCAGCGCACGAAATTCACGGAGATCGACGTCGAGCGAATCAACGTCGTCGAACCTGACGGCAAGCTTCGCATGGTCATTTCCAACAAGCCGCGATCGATCGGACCTATCTACAAGGGGCAACCATTCGGTTACGCGGGTGGCACGCGACCGGGGATCATCTTCTTCAACGACGAAGGGACTGAGAACGGTGGCCTAACGTTTACGGGCCAGCGGCTGCCGGACGGAAAGTTCCAGGCGTCGAGCGGCTTCTCGTTCGATCAGTTCAATCAGGACCAGGTCCTGTACTTCCAGTACAACGACAACAACGGCCAGCGTCGCATCGGCTTCACGATCGCTGACCGCGCCAACGTGGACATCTTGGAGGCCGTAGCCAAGCGCGACACGATCACGAAAATGCCGCAGGGGCCCGCGCGCGATTCCGCGCTGCGCGAATGGATGAATCCTGGCGGCGTTCCGATGTTCGCGCCGCGCGTCTATCTGGGTCGTACCACCACTCGTGCCGCGATGATCGACCTGTCCGACCCTAACGGCAAGCCGCGCTTGCGGCTCATGGTCGACTCGCTAGGGACGCCTAGCCTGGAATTCCTCGACGCGGCAGGGAACGTGACCGCACGCTTGCCGCAGCGCTAGGCGGCGCACACGAGTCCGACGCGCTCGGCGTCGGGCAGCACGACGTCCACCGTAGTGCCCTCACGCGGGCGGCTCGCGAGCTCCACGCAGCCGGCCGAGGCCTGCACGATTGCTTCCACTGTCGGGAGCCCCAACCCCGTCCCGCGATGCGCAGGCTTGGTGGAGAAGAACGGCTCGAAGACTCGGCTGCGCGTGGCTTCGTCGATGCCAACGCCGTTGTCCTGCACACGCAGGCGCAGGACAGGCCCGCGCAGCTTGCAGTGGCGTGGCGCCGTCGCGGCCGTGTATGTCAGGCGCGTGGTGCTGATTACGATGGATCCGCCGTTAGGCATCGCGTCACGCGCATTCAGCAGCAGATTGAGCAGCACTTGCTCCATCTCGCTGCGGTCGACGTGTACCGGGGCGCCGCTGGGATCCAGATGCATGATCAGTGTGATCGAGTCACCCAGCAAGATGCGCGACATCGCGCCCACTTCCTGAACGACGGCGTTCAACTCAACGCGAGAACGCTCGACAGGTTGTCGCTTCGAGAGCGCGAGCAGCTGTTTTGTCAGCGACGAGCCGTGGACGATCGCCCGCTGGATGATTTCCACGTCGGGCCGCCGCGGGTCCGATTCCGGCAGCGCCTCGAGCAGCATGTCGCTCGATGAGGCGATCACCGTGAGCACGTTGTTGAAATTGTGAACGAGCCCGCCGGCGAGGAGTCCGATCAACTCGAGCTTCTGCGCGTGGTGGCTACTCTGATTCGCTTCTGGCGCCCGGCGTTCGCCCTGCGCGCTGGGACGACGCTGAAGGGCGATGTCACGAGCGGCGATTGTAAGGGCGACAACGCGGCCATCGCGCGATATGGCTACCGTAGTCGTGGCATACCAGCGGCGCGTCCCGTTAGGCATCTCGGCTTGAAGCAAGCGCCGCAGCGCCGGTGTCCCTGGCGTTATCTCGCGCAGACAGCGTCGCACGTCTTCGCGCGTTGCAGGCGCTACGAAGTCGAGGATATTGCGGCCCATGAGATCGGCGCTGGCAACGCCCTGAGGCGGCCGATTGAGAAAAAAGATCGTCCCGTCCGGACGCGCCTGAAGCACCGTATCTTCAATCAGCCCATTCACCGCGCGCCACAAATCGCGCGCGTCACCCTGCGGCCCTCGGTCACCTTCAGCGGCCGCACACTCTGCCGTCTCGCTCATTGTTGATTGCTGCTCCTGCACGCCGCGGCGCCCACAGCATCCGTCTCGGGGACAGATTGACGCCCGACTACCGCAGCAGTAGACTCTCGAAGTATAGAACTCTATTCTAGCATTTATAGAATATCGTTCTATCGCACGGCTGTCAACCGGCATCGGAGTAGTGCCCGCATGATCTACAAACGGACCAAGCGCAGCGAGCGGGTGCGGGCAGAGGCGCGCGACAAGATCCTGCGTGCGGCTGCCAAGCTGTTCGTGCAAAAGGGGTACGACGATACCACGATGCAGGACATCGTGAAGGCCGCGCGCACTTCCATAGGCAACGTCTACTTCTACTTCGATAACAAAGAGGCACTTGCCTGGACGCTGCTCGAAGAAGCGGCAACATCGGCCTGGGCATGGACGGACGAGGCGGTGGCCGACGTCCCTCCGGGACCAGCGCGGCTCGCCGTGATGGTCATGGCGAACACCACGACGCTGCTCGGGGCAAATGCGGGGCTTACGCGGATCCTGCTGCTCGCTGCGACGACGAAGACGCTTCGTGAGCGAGTTGCCGCCCGCTTCGCGGCGCGCATCCGCTCCTACATTCTGGCGAACGTACCGAGTTTTCCTGCGGAACGCGTCGACATCGCGGTGTCAGCGTGGCTCGGGGCGGCGCGGAACTGCATCGAACAGCGGCTTGTCGGCGCACTCCACGGTGAGCCAGAGGAGCTCGCGGCCTTTGTCGTTAGGTGGAACCTGCGCGGTCTCGGAGTTGCTGACGACGAAATTGACGAGGCCATCGACGTGGCGTCCAAAGTCGTGGCCAGGTGGAACGAACGAGGTGGGGGGCGAGTCGCCCCGGCGAACGTGCTATCGGCGGTGCGCTGATCGTAAT
>DATBKN010000327.1:0-9287 GCA_036555845.1 Gemmatimonadaceae bacterium
GGGCGAGCATCAAGACGAGCATTGATCTAGGGGTTAGGGGATAGGGCATAGGGGATAGGAGTTAGCCCAGTTCAATGCGCATTGTCGAGACGATGTCGGCCAGCGCTTGCTCGACAGCCGGAGTATCGGTATGCCTAACGATTATGTAGCCTTCGCCTTCGTAGCTCGGCGATCGCTCGCTCCCGATCTCAGGCAGCTTGACGTCGCAGATCATCCCCTCGAATGCGCGCGCGATCTGCTCCCAGCCGTGCACTGCGCGCACACGCCCCTCTCCCTGGCCGCGCAAGAATGCCGCCCCCGCCGAATAGCGTCTGCTCGGTGGATCGAATGTATTGAAGACCATCAATCGCGCCCACGCCTGGACGAAATCGATGTCGTGCGCCCGAGAGACGAGAGTGGTGATCTGCGCTCCAGGCGGCCGCGCCGCCACTTCTGAAAGTGCAATCGACCCATCGCGCCGGCGGAACCACTCCATGTGCGTCAGACCGGAGGTCATCCCGAGCGCGCTGAGCGCGAGCCGAGCCGCAGCTTTGATGTCGTCGTAGCGCGGATCGTCGACTTCGCGCGGCAAGACAAGACACCACTGAATCCACGGATTCTCCAAAACGTGCAGCGGCGTTGGATAGTAGTGGGTGAGTGAATGCCAAACGGCGTTGCCATCGATTGATATCGTCTCGAGCGAATGCTCGTCCCCGATAATGAACTCCTCGAGCAACACGGGCTGCATGCTGTTGGGCCTAACGAGGGCCATGGCGGACCGCAGCTGGTCAGCGTTCTCCACTCGAAATGTCTGTTGCGCGCCGGCGCCTGCCGGCGGTTTCACCACCAGCGGATATCCCGACGACTGGCCGAACGCCTCTGCCTCCACGACCGAACGCGCGAGCGCATGCCGCGCGCACGGAATTCCGCTCGCGCGCAGCACATCCTTCATGCGCGCCTTGTCGCGGAAGTTGGTCGCGGCTGCGACCGTCATTCCCTGCAGGCCGAGGACGGCGCGCACCTGCGCGAGCGGTACTTGCAGCTGCTCGTAGGCGCCGAACAATCGGTGAATTGGCCCGTAGCGCAGACCCAATTCTCGAGCCGCCCAGGCGAGCTGCGTTGGATCGAGCACGTTGTCCACGCGCCAGTGCGCGACCGACTGCACCAGGTGCGCCGGCAGCTTCTCCACCGGATCGTGAGTGATGACGCCGAGGTGAACGTCAGGCAGCGCCGCCACCGCCTCGACCATCCCCATGGCGTTAGGCGATAACAGCGGTGCGGCAAAGATTACGAAGGGCACTCAGCGAATCTGCAGCGTTCCGCGTCCGAGCGCGACGGGCCAGCGGACCATCGCTGTCATGCCCTGCTTGGTTCGATCCAGACCACGTTCCGACTTGGAGACTGTCTCAATGGGATACCACCAGATCGTCCCGGCCGGATCACACGAGATCACAGGTGGGACCTGCGAGAAGGAGAGCTCGCTGCTGAACCAGGCATCTGCTTCGAAGTCGAGTCCACGCCATTCGAACTCGACGTTCATGTGGCCGTCGCTCGTGACGTGTACGCGTTTCGTGAGCGTCGGTCCTTCTTCCGCTGAAATGAGCTCGACGTGAGCATCACCGACGTCGATCGTGTGACTGGCGCGAAACGCCGTCGCTGTCCACGAATGCAGCGGCCTGTACGCAGCGCGCTCCACCTCCATCTGCGTTATCTCAGGAGGAAGGATGCGCTCCTGCAGCACTCCGCGGTCGTTGTGATCCACGGGCGGCACGTCGGACGGATGCATCCCCTTCTCAATGTCGTGAATGCTCGGCGCGCCTTCGCCGGACCGCTCGGGGTGCCCGACTGCCGGGGGTGGTTCGGATGGCGCGTGCACCATGTGATACGGCTCGCGCCGCCGAGTCATCGTGTCGACGAAATTCCTCTCGTCGTTGAATCGCGTGAATTCTTCGATCGCTCCACCACGATCCGGTGCGATTGTAAGCGAGTAGCACTCGTTATGGATCCACAACTCGGTGTGCCCGTCGACGTCGAGATCGATTTCTTCGACACTGGCGACTTCGCCGATGCGGAGATAGCGCTCCGCGTTCGCCAGTTCGCGCCAGATCGCCTCGCGCAGGTGCGGTAGATACAATCCTCCAAAGACGCCGTGCCAGTAGGCGTCGTTGCACTGCGCTCGCCCGATCGCGCGGCGCGCATCTAGAGGATTGCCTCGCGCGCGGCAAAGCAGCGACAGCGCCAGCATCTTCTTGTGCATGCGATTCGCTTCGACGTACTTGACGAGGAAGTTGCGCCAATGCGCGCCGCGGATCAGTGCTGCATCCCGCGTTAGGCGTTCTGGGCCCAGTGCCTCTTCGAGGTCCGCCAGTCTGTCGGCTGCGTCGGGTGAAAGCGACCAGGCCTCCATCTCGCGATAGCTGGCCGTCGCGAGATACGCCAAACCGCTGCTGGGGACATGGGCCAGCGCGTCGCTGAACGTCGACAGCATCACATCTCCGTGTTCCACCGCGCCGAGCAGTGTGCGTGTGAAGTCTTTGAGCCAACCCCTGTCGTAAACCCAATCCTTCGTTCCGGGCCAGCCACCGAATTTCTCTCCGTCGTCGGCGAGCACGGCGAGTCGATGACCGTTGTCTCGCAAACTCGTTAGGTACGCGAGCGTATCGCGCGGCGGCTGAAACGGGATGAGATAGCGCAGCCGCTCGTCGATCGCGAACACCGCCAGACGCTTGCCGTCGCTCTCGGTCCAGAGCGGCGCGTGGAGCCGCTCGCGCCCAACGCCGCTCACGAGGAAGTGCCGGTCGTCCACGATGACGAACTCCACGCCGGCGTCGGCGAGGTCGCCGGCGAGGTTCGGTTCCCAGACGCGTTCGGTCAGCCAGAGGCCCGTCGCCTGCGCACCAAAGCGCCGCTCGATCGCATGGCGCATCCAGGCGATCTGCTCCAGGCGATCCTCGCGCGGGATGACGGCGAGCACCGGCTCGTAGTATCCAGCGAGCAGGAGCTCGATTTGTCCTTGACTCGTTAGGTTGCCAATGAGGTCGAGGACGCGTGAATCATGGCGCTCGAGCCAGTCGAGCAGCGGGCCGGACATGTGAATCGCGACCGGAAGCAGCCCGGAATCCTTCGCATGCGTCAGGAACGGGAGGTACACGTCGCGCACGTGGTCTTCGAAGACGTAGCCGAAGTTTCCGACCGGTTGATGCAGATGCAGTCCGAAGACGAAACGGATTGGTGGCTTGGTCATCTTGACCCTGAATTACACTGTTGATCCGCCGGACAGCGGCGCTGCCGACACGTCGAATCCGAGGCGCGCACCTAACGCGGCGATCTGCGTGGTGCGGCCATCGCCGCGAGCACGCACCTGCCACCACGCCGTCTGGGCATCGAAAGGAATCGGACTCTCCAGTTGTGCGAGCAGGTCCAGCACGGCGTTCGCTCTGCGCAGCGCAACGCCCGACGCGTCACGAGGCAGCTCCTGGATCGATCGCACGAGAGCGCGCGCGGCCAGCTCGCGCAGCGATGCGTCGCCGTTGGCGAGTGCGGCGAGCTCCTGCGTCGTCAGGGAGCTGGCGAGCATGCGGTGCCGCAGCGTCGCGCGAATCATGCGCCGTGCACGCTCCGGGAAGTCATCGAGATGAATGAGGTCGGAACCGGCGACATCCGGTCTGCTCGCACGAACCGCCGTGTCGATGCGTTCCTCGGAAAGCGCAGCTGTTTCCGTACGCACGTACGTCTTTCGACCGGTTCGCACAACTCGTAGTTCAATTCCGCCATCGTCGATGCGGGCTTCATACGCGCGCGGTGCCGCGGCTGCGGCGTCGAGTCCGAGCACATGCGCGGCGGCGACTCCAGCAGCTACGCGCAAATCAGCTGGTGCCCGCGACCGTAAATTCTTTATGTAGACGTCACGCCCTGTGCCGACTGTCGCATCGTTGCTCACGGCCTTTTCCAGGTAGCCGAGCAGCGCGTTTTCGAGCTCATCACGAATCGCAGGATCGCGCGCCCCGGCCAGCTCGCACCCGTGAGCGGCATATCGCAAAACCTGCAGCGGCTCCAACCCGCCGATGTCGTCGAAGAACCAGGCGCAGGATGAAAACATGCGCAGCGAGTCGCGCTCCATTTCGAGGAGCTCGCGCGCTCGCTGCAGACCCACGGTGCCCGGCGCAAGGCGTCGGACCAAAGCCTCGATCTCGTTAGCCGACGCCCCTACGACCATTCCATATTCGTCGCGCGCCGCCCATGGTTCATCGAAATACTCGCGTCCTTCGCGTTCGAAGAGCGCGTGGATTCCAGCCGCGAGCACTTCCAGCCCTCCGCGCAAAGGCGCGCGCCACTCCTGGCTCGGATACTTCGTGCCGTTGATGCGATCTCCGCAGTTGGATCGCCAGCGCTCGACACCGTGAGCGCAACTCCACGACGTCGGCTCAACCAGCTTCATCTCGAGCATCGGTGGATTGCGACTCAAGAAGGACGCAAAATTTTCGACGATGACGCTCTTGCTCTCACGCAGGTCAGCGATCGCGCGCGCCAACGCCATCTCGGCGAACTTGTGATGGTGACCGTATGTCTCGCCGTCGGTCGCTATCGAGACCAGTCGCGCTGACGTGCTCCCTTCGGCGCGTGCGGCGGGACGCCGAAGCATCTGCGTTACCCACTGTTCAGCGTTGGTGAGCAATCCGCCGAACGCGACGCCATGTGCGAGATCGCCGTCGTACATGAATAGCGCGACGGACTTGCCGTTGGCTGCACGGTATTCCCCCGGCATCCCGTTAGGCGGCGGCGTCACTACCTGATGCGGCGCCAGAATCGTGAACCGGATCCCGCACTCAGCGAGGACGTCCAGCGTCTCGTGATCCATCGCCGTTTCCGGCAGCCACATGCCGAGCGGCTCGCGACCGAAGCGCCGCTTGAAATCCGCAATCCCCCAGCGGACTTCGGTGAGCTTGTCGCGGCGCGACGCGAGCGGCAGGATGACGTGATGGTACGGCTGCGCGATCGCGTTGCCGAAGCCGAGTCGCTCGACACTCGCTTTGTCGGCGGCGATCGTCGCTGCATATGTCGCCGGTGCGTTCGTCTCCAGCCACTCCAACAGCGTGGCTCCATAATTGAACGAGATCCACTCCAGCGTATTCACGATGCCAACGATGCGGTTGTGCTGTCCGCCCGCCGTTAGGTGCGCCGCAACGACGGTGCGGTAGCACTCCCGCTCGATGCGCTCGTTCCAATCATGAAACGGCGCGGCGGTCGGCTCGGCTTCGATCTCGTCCAGCCACGGGTCTTCCCGTGGCGGCTGATAGAAGTGTCCGTGAATGACGACTGACTGCGGCGCGTACGGCATCAAGCGATCATGTCGCGGCCGCTGCACGTCGCGCGTCCAGCGCCCTGCGAAGCAGCACGTACTCGCCGACGTTTTCCAGTGTAAGCACGCCGACAAGCGAGCCATCTTGTAGAACTGGCATTGTGTGGCACTCGTCGCGTTGCAGGCGCTCGAAGGCGCGCTCGACGCTCTCCCGCGTGCTGGTAACGCAGATCTCGCGTTGCATGTGATCACCCACGCGAGCCTGATCCCCGTGCCGTGCAAGTGCCTTGAGGAGATTCACCCGCGTCAGGACGCCAACGACTTTTTCTCCGTCAAACACGGGAAAGTCCTGCTGGAAACCGGCCAGCAGGTACTCCACCGCTCGCGATAGCGAATCATTCACGTTGAGCGTGCGCACGTCGGAGATCATCAGGCGCTCGACTGGCACATCGTGCAGCGCTGCCTCCAGCCGCGACTGTGCCTCTTCCCCGCTCGCGCCAATCCATACGAACAGGGCGATGAAGACCAGGAACGGATTCGAATAGAGGCCGACTATCGCGAAGAGAATCGCGAACGCTTTGCCGACGCGCGCCGCGATTGTTGTCGCGCGAACGCTGCCTAACTTGATCGCCAGCGCCGAACGCAGGATGCGCCCTCCGTCCATCGGAAATGCGGGTAGCAGATTGAACAGCACGATCGCCACGTTCACCCACATAACGCGAGCCAGGAACGCGCCGCCTCCCAACGTGACCTCCGCCGCATCGATCGGCTGGCGCGCTAAGCGCAGCAACACAGAGATCGCGAGCACAATCCCCGCACTTACGAGAGGGCCAGCGGCGGCGATGGCGAGCTCCTGTTGCGGCTTTGACGGAAGCCGATCGAGCCGCGCGACGCCACCGATCGGCAGCAATGTGATCCCTCTCGTCGCCACACCATAACGACGCGCGGTAAGTGCGTGACCGTATTCGTGCGCGACAACCGAGGCGAACACGACGAGGACAAACGCCACGTTGATCGCGACGCTCGTCCAGCTTTTCGACCGTTGATACTCCGTGATCGCTATGTAGAGGATGAGCAGGGCGAACGTCGCGTGCACGTCGATGTCGATACCCGCGATTCGCCCGATGCGCCAGCTCCACTTCATAACGCTCCTTGCTACAGCTGCGCCGCGATTGTCGCGCCGATCAGCGCCGTTTCAATCGAAGGGATAATGTCGGGGAAAATGTCGTCACGCTGTTGCAGTGCGGCCGCGAGCTGAACGCCTTCCTCGATTCGCTCGCCATTCACGGCACTGCCTAACACCTCCAGCAGTTGCTGGCAGTCATTTATGTGGCCGTTGAAGCGCTTGATCGCGTAGTCGTCGACTTCACCGGTCGAGATGATGAACTGCCAGTCGGATGATTGCAGCAGGAGCAGCGAGCGCGCGGCCTGTGCCAGGATTGGATGCGCGGCCGGATTGCTGACGGCGCGAGGCGCGAGAGACCAGAACGCGTCCTCCACCTCCCAGATCGCGGGCCACGTCCACCATGTCTGCGCTCCCATCCACATGCTGAAGTCGCCGTCCTTTCCCCAGGACCCGCTGCCCAGCCGCAGCACCGGGAATACACTGGCGCGATCGATGTGCTCGCTGGCGCGCGTGGCACGAACGGCCGGGTAGTTAGGCAGCACGGCGTACATGTCGCCGAGGAAATCCGGCCCTTCGTACCACCAATGGCCGAACAGCTCCGTGTCGAACGGCGCCACGATCCCGTCGCCATGATGCTCGTGCTGCTTTTCGGCGATTGTATTGAGCAGCGCGGCGAAGTGCTTCGCGTGGTCAAGCGATTGCGCGCGAGCCACGTTAGGCTCGTACGGTTGCTTGGCGCCGAGGTCCACGCCTTGTCCCGTGACGCGCCAGAGTCGGACGCCGCCTGGCCAACGGATCTTGTGGAACTCGAGGTACGCGCCTGAGCCAGGGTAGCCGCCATCGCGATTCCACACCTGCGCCGAGGATCGTGGATCGCGCACGAGAACGTCGACGGGTCCGGGAGCGTCAGGCCCACTGACACGATACGCCCGATATGGCGACCGCGCGGCGTGCCGCGCACTCTGCATCAGAGTCGCCAGACGTTCCGGCTCGCCCTGCACCATTTGCGCGTACACACCCAGCGGCTGCCCGGCGCGCGCGAGATGCGCATCCACGAAGAAATAGCGGAAGCCCGCTTCGGCGACGAACTGCTCGATTCCCGCCCTTTGCCGGGGTCGTACATTGGGCAGGGGCTGCCAGTGACCGGCTGGGCGATATGCGCATTCCGGAACCCAACACCCCACCGGATCGCGCCCGAAAATGCGCCTGTGCTCGGCGAAGCCTAGCGCGAGCTGCAGACGAATGCTCTCGTCCCGGCCGAGCAGGGGAAGGAACCCGTGCGTCGCGGCCGAGCTGGTGATCTCGATGCGCTCCTTGTCCTGCAGCTGGCGAAAGCCGTCCAGAATGCGACCGTCGAGCGAGCGAAAGAGCGCGCGCATCCTTTCCAGACGCTCGCGCCAGTACTCCACGAGCGGCAACAAATGCTCATCGTGCGTCGAGCGCAGCGCCTCGGGCGCCTCGTCGAGAAACTCGAAGCGATGCGCAAAGTACGCTTCGAGCTCCTGAGCGAACGTGTGATGCTCCAGCTGATTCGCGAGCACCGGAGTGAAGCCGATCGTAACCGGCGACGCGATGTTGCCGCCGTCCAGCGCGCGCAACTTGCCCAGGAGCGGCAAGTACGTCTCGATCGCCGCCTCGCAGATCCAATCGCTGCCGTGCGGCCAGCGGCCGTGGTTCAGCACATACGGCAAGTGCGAGTGCAGCATGAGGACGAAGTCCATGCGCGGCGTCATGAGCGGTGCCTAACGCCGCCAGCGCGGCGATTCGATGACGCGACGGTACAGCTCGCGGTACCTGGCTTCCGAGTGCTGCCAGCCGAAATCGCGGCCCATCGCCTCACGCACCATGGCCGTCCACGTCTGCGGATGCCGGTAGTGATCGATCGCGCGCGCGCAGGCGTGAATGAAGTCGAGGTGCGTGTACTCGTCGAACAGGAAACCGGTGATGTTGTCTTCGATCGTGTCGGCCAGGCCGCCTACACGGCGCGCCACGGGAATGGTGCCATAGCGCTGTGCGCGCATCTGCGTTAGGCCGCACGGTTCGTACTGCGACGGCATCACGATCATGTCGGCGCCGGCGAGCAGCTTGTGCTCTTGTTCGACAGTAAAGCGTGTTTGCACGCCGATGCGACCGGGCGCTCGCTGCGCGAGCTCGGTGAGCACGTCGACGTAGCGCTTCTCGCCTTGGCCGAGGAAGAGAAACTGCGCGTCGAGCGACAGGAAGCGCGGGCTGCCGAGTATGAGATCGAGTCCTTTTTGCGCGACCATTCGCGCGCTCATCCCGATGATGGGCGTACCCGGGCGTTGCGGGAGTCCAAAGAGTCTTTGCAGCGCCGCTTTGCATTTGCGCTTTCCACTCAGACTGTCGCGCGAGAAGTTCGCCGCGATGTGCTGATCCGTCGCCGGATCCCAATCGTTGTTGTCGATGCCGTTCAGGATCCCGACGAATCGTTCGCGCAGCGCGATGAAATGATCGTGCAGCCCGAATCCGCCGGCCGCTGTGCGCAGCTCATGTGCGTGCGACGGGCTCACCGTCGTGACGGCATCGGCGCACGCCATGCCACCCTTCAGGAAGCTCATGCGCCCATACCACTCGAACATATGGTAGTTGTAGAACTCCCAGGGGAGTCCCACGTCCACCATCGTGGCCGCCGGGAAGTGACCTTGATAGCCCGCGTTATGCACAGTGAGCACGCATGACGTTTTGCGGAAGAACTGACGCCCGACGTCGTACGCACGCAGGTATGCAGGCGCGAGCGCCGTGTGCCAATCGTGCGCGTGCAGCAGCAGGGGCGCTTTAACGACTTGTGGCAACCCGGTGAGCGCAGCCATCGCGAAGAAGGACCAGCGCAGCGCGTTGTCGGCGTAGTCTCCGTGCTTGTCG